>JAPKZJ010000144.1 GCA_026393855.1 Candidatus Aminicenantes bacterium | reverse complement strand
TTCTGGGCCTCGGCCAAGTCGTTGGGATTGGCGGATTCGGTGTACTTGGTGATGACTTCGCGGGCTTTGCCGATATCAGCCAGGTTGAAGGCCAGGCTGCCGGAGGCATGCTCTCCGGACGGCGTTCGGCCGCCGCGCGGGTCGTTCTTCAGCATGACTTTGGGGGCGTCAGCGGTCATGGCGGCCGGGCTCTCCGGCGCGGCCTTCTTGAGGGATCGCCATAGAACGGGGACGGAAAAAAGCCCCAGGATGACGGCGGCCAGGCCGGCCAAGCGGACCCAGCGCCGCCCGCCGCGTCCGGCCGCGTCCGGTTTGGCCGGAGGGCGCGTCTCGGGAGCCTCGCTCTTATGCTTGATGGCCACGGCCAGCGGTGTCTGCCCCTCAAAGGGCACTTTGCCCGTGACCATCTCGAAGAGGATGATGCCGACGGCATAAAGGTCGGAGCGGGCATCCACGTCCTTGAGCTCGACCTGCTCTGGGGACATATACTCGGGCGTTCCGAGCATGACGCCTGTCCGGGTGATCCCGTCGGTTTCCAGGAAGCGGGACAGCCCGAAATCCATGATTCGGGCCCGCCCGTCGTGGTCGATCATGATGTTTTGGGGCTTGAGGTCGCGGTGGATGACGCCGACCCGATGGGCTTCGGCCAAGCCTTCGGCCACTTGGCGGGCGATGGCCACGGCCCGCCCTGCCCCGATCGGCCCGGCCCGCCGGATGAACTTCTTGAGGTCTTCGCCCTCGACATACTCCATGGTCAGGAAATGGACCAGACCGGCCTCGCCCAGGTCGTAGAGCCGGCAGACGTTGCGGTGGGCGATCTTGCGGGCGTTCTTAAGCTCGTTCTTGAAGCGCTCGATGGCCGAGGCGTTGAAGCCGATCTCGGGCTTGATGATCTTGAGGGCCACGACCTCCTGCAGCTTCTGGTCGAAGGCCTTATAGACCGAGCCCATGCCCCCCTTGCCCAGCTCCTCGATGATCTCGTAGCGTCCGGCGAAAAGGGTGCCGCGGGCCAGATTCTCGAAGGCCGCGACGAGGGTTTGCCCATCGGGCGAAGGCGTAGCCGGGTAGGGCGTCAAGGGGGCGGCGCACTGGCTGCAAAAACGGCTGTCCCCGCTGTTTTCGGCGCCGCAGACGGAGCATCGCATGGGAATTCCTTTCGGTTCCCTAGAGATATCATGCCCCTCCGGGGTTGTCAAACGTTGTCCGATCATCTCAATTTATGATACGTTTACGGCGCGAATTTGGTTGCGGAGAAAGACATGAAGCCCACCCTCGTCGTCCTGGCGGCCGGTATCGGCAGCCGCTACGGAAGCCTCAAACAGATGGACCGGGTCGGACCCTCGGGGGAGACGATCATCGACTATTCCCTTTACGACGCCCTCCGAGCCGGGTTCGGCAAAGCCGTCTTCATCATCCGCCGGGACATCGAGGCCGAGTTTCGGGAGGCGTTCCTCATCCGGCTGGCCGGGCGAATCGAGGCCGACGTTGTCTTTCAGCAGATCGACGACCTGCCGCCCGGATTCCGCGTCCCGGCCGGCCGGACCAAGCCCTGGGGGACTTCGCACGCCGTGCTGATGGCGGCCCCGAAAGTCCGCG
>JAPKZJ010000143.1 GCA_026393855.1 Candidatus Aminicenantes bacterium | reverse complement strand
CCCGAGGGCATGGGATTGACCCGTCCCCTCCCTTTCGCCCTCTTTGGCACCCACCCGCTTATCTTGTTCGAAATCCGGTCGTGACACGGCCTTGCCGCCGGCGGATTCTCGAAAACGGGATATTGTATTGTCATGAATCCGCATTTAGAGGCTTGACTTTTTTCAGCCATCCGGCAAAAATGGTAACAATTTCTCCGGGGCGCAGCGTTATGTCTAGGGGAGGATTTTTATGAAGCTGAAACGACATTTCCTCTCGGCATCGCTTGTCCTGGCAGGCTTGGTCCTGGGGACCGCTCTTACGCTTTCAGCCCAGACCTGGCAGTCCCTCGGCCCCCAGAGCGGCAACGCCACCGCCCTCGTCCGCGACCCCCAGAACCGCCTCACCATCTACGCCATCCTCTCGCCCGGCGGCGTCTACAAAAGCCTCGACGGCGGGGTCAGTTGGGCCTTCGCCGGCACGGGCATTCCCTCCACGGCCGCCATCGGCGGGCTCGCCGTCGATCCCGCTCAGACCTCCATCCTCTACGCCGCTGCCGGCTCCCTCTACAAGAGCACCGACTCCGGCGCCCATTGGGCCGCGCTCGCCTCGCAGCCCTTTGGCACGCCCCGGCGCATCTTCGTTTCCCCCTTCGATTCCTCCACTCTGCTCATCGGCACGGAATGGTCCGTCCAACGCAGCCTCGACGCGGGCGCCACCTGGAGCGGCGCCCTCCTCGCCGGTCAGATCGCCGACGCCGTCTTCGACCCCCTCCACCCCGGCACTATCTACGTGGCCATCAAGGGCGGCGTACTCGCCAAGTCGACCGACAACGGCGCTACTTGGGCTTCGGTTCCATCCTCCGTTACGGCCGTCGACTTGGCCTTTGATCCCGGCTCGCGCTCGGTCCTCTACGCCGTTGTCCCCGCGGTCGGCATCTTCCGGACCGACGATGGCGGCGCGACCTGGACGGTCTGGAACGCAGAGATGGATCTCGACCCTCCTGGCTATATAACCAACTACCTGACTTGCTTCGCCCCAGGCCCGGCCGGCTCGGGCTACTACTACGCCGGGACCGAGAGGGGTCTCTACCGCAGCCACGACAACGGCGCTTCTTATTGGGGATTTCAGACAACCGCGCCCGAGTATCCCGTGACCAACGCCGTCCTCGTGGATCCGACGAATAAGGAAATCGTCCTGGCCGCGACCTCCCTCGGCATCTACCGCTCGATTGTCGCCGGCACGCAGTACTACCGCTCCTCGGACGGCATCGACACCGTCTCCACGGACGCCATCGCGCTGGCCATCTCGCCCGCCAACCCGGCCCGCATCATGCTCGGCACAAGCTTGGGTCTCTACCGGAGCGACGGGCGCGGCGGCTCCTGGTCCTTCGCCGCCTTCTCGCATTACACAAACCATGTCGTCCGGACTGTCGCCGCGCACCCCACCGACGCTTCCGTCTTCGCCGCCGGCACGGACTTCGGCCTCTTCAGGAGCCCGGACGGCGGCTCCAATTATTACTTGTCCTATCCCAAGCCCAATCCCACCGATATCCGCATTTCCAGCCTGGTCTTTGATCCCTTCCAGCCCGCCAAGGCTTACGCAGGCGCCAGCATGGCCTGGCCGGGCTTCTATGTTTCTTCCGACGGCGGCGCGACATGGTCCTTCAACAATCCTCCCCAGGGCCTCTCCATCCGCTCCTTGGCGGCCGATCCAAGCCAGGAAGGGGTTCTCTATGCCGGATTGGACGGCGGCTGGCCCGCTATCGAAGGTCCCCCCGGCTATTACCTGGCCAAGTCGACCGACCGCGGCGCCACCTGGACGGGAATGGCCAGGACTATCATCAGCCGGCGCGTCAACTCCTTCTTCGCTGATCCCTCTGCCCCCGCCCTTTTCTACGTGGCCGGGGAGCAGGGCTTCTACAAGAGTGAAGACGGGGGAGCCACCTGGCGCAGGATCACGGGCAATCTCGGCTCAGGCGAGGTCAGATACTTGGCCGTGGATCCGCAGTCACCCCACTATCTTTACGCCTCCGCCGCCAACACCGTGTTTCGCAGCACGGACCACGGAGAGACCTGGGCCGCCTTCGGGACGGGGCTGCCGGCCGACTCCTACGTCGTCCTGGCGGTCGACCCGTCGGATTCCTCCATCGTCTACGCGGGCTCGGGCGGCAAGGGCGGCCTCTTCCGGACCGGCGGCGGGGACGTCCCCCAGCTTCGCGTGGATACCGATGTCCTCAATTTCGGTGTGATCGGCGGAGCCGGCGCGACGCCCAGCCAAAAGGTCCGCATCTTCAACGGCGGCACGGGCACTCTGCATTGGACGGCGAGCGTCTACGATTCCGATGCCCCGTTCGTCCACGTCAGCCCCGCCGGCGGGACCGGCGACGGCAGCATCAGCGTGACCGTCGATCCGGCGGGCGTGCCGGCCGGGGGACGCAACGTCACCGTCCAGATCATCGATCCGGCGGCCCAGGGCTCGCCCAAGAACATCCGGGTTCAGATCAAACGCTACAACAGCGGTCCCTACGGCTCGCCGCAGCCGCCGTTCGGTCAGTTTGATACGCCGCTCGACGGAGCGACGGTCCGGTCGTCGATCGCCGTCTCGGGCTGGGCCCTGGACGACATCGAGGTGATGGGCGTCAAGATCTACCGCGATCCCGTCAATGGCGAGCCCGGTGGTCGTAAGTATATCGGCGATGCGACCTTTGTCGAAGGCGCCCGCCCCGACGTCGAGACGATATACCACGACTACCCGTTCCAACGGCGGGCCGGCTGGGGCTACATGCTGTTGACCAACTTCCTGCCCAACAACGGCAACGGGACCTTTGCCTTGCGTGCGGTGGCGACCGACAAGGAGGGGAACGAAGTCGAGCTGGGCAGTCGCGTGATCACCTGCGACAACGCCCATGCCGTTTTGCCCTTTGGGGCCATCGACACGCCCGAACAGGGCGGGCAGATCGCGGGCTCGGGCTATTTCAACTTCGGCTGGGCGCTGACGCCCATGCCCAACAGCATCCCGACCGACGGCTCGACGATCGGTGTTTGGATCGACGGGGTTTTTATCGGGCATCCCGCCTACAACAATTACCGGGACGACATCGCGACGC
>JAPKZJ010000142.1 GCA_026393855.1 Candidatus Aminicenantes bacterium | reverse complement strand
ACTCCGCGGGGCGCCTTGATGACGAACATCTTGACGATGATTCCCGCCACGGCCAACGCCCAGATGACGGCCAGAAAACCCCAGCGCCAGAAGCCCGCGAACATGATTGCGCAGAAGGGCGTGTAGGAACCGGCAATCAGCCCGTAGATAGCGGCATGATCGAGCTTGCGCAGCCGGACAATGGTCTCCGGCCGAGCCATGATCAAGTGATACGCGGCGCTCGATCCGAAAAGGCAGACGAGGCTGAGGCCGTAAATGCCCAGCGCGGCCAGCTTGACCGTGCTCGTTCCGTATCTAACGAGCAGCCCGAGGGTGCCGACGACGGCGGCAACGGCTCCCGCCAGATGGGTCAGCCCGCTTGCCGGATCGCGCATCTTCGGAAGCATTCTTTAGGGCGCTTTCTTGCGATGGGCGTCGAAAAATTCGATGGCGGCAGCAAGGTTCGGCTCAACGACATTGATGTGGCTCCCTCCGGCGACTTCGATATACGAGTGTTCGACGCCTTGTCTTTTCAGTTCGGCGACCATGGCCCGGGAGAGAGCCACGGGAAGCGTCGTATCCGCGTCTCCGTGGACAATGAATTCAGGGATATGCTTCATAGCGGTCACGGTCGCGGGGACGCCATAGCCCGAAAACGGCGCCAGAGCGGCCCAGATGTCGGGATATTTCGCGCCCAGGTGCCAGGTCCCCATGGCCCCCATGGAATGACCCATGAGGTAGATCCGCGAGGCATCGATGGCGTAGTCCTTCTTCATCAGGGCCAGGACGTTCATCACATCCTGCTCACTGAGTTCCAGCTTATGCTGGGCGCTTCCGCCGCCGGCCATTCCCGGCACGCTGACGCCATAGAATCCGTCCGTTCGGTAGCCGAGCGGCGCGGCGACGATGTAGCCGTGCGCTTCGGCGAGCTTAGGCAGGACTTTCCCGTAGGCGTCGAAAAACGAGTCTTCCGTGGCGCCGAGCCCGTGCAGGGCGATAATCAGAGGATAAGGAGTTCGGCCGTCGTATTTCGCCGGGATGAAGACGCGATAGGGCATGATCTCGCCCGAGCCCTCCAGGAGATAATGCCGCTCCATGTCCCCCTTCCGGCCGGCAAACGGATCTCTTCCGGCTTCGAGCGAAGCCAGGACGGACTCGGCGGCGGCCAGCTCCTCGGCGATCTGAAAGCCTCCGATCTCCATCTTGCCGCGATTTAAATCGCGGATGCGCTCGAGAGGATAGAGCACGTCGGCCCGGCGCGCTTCGAAGCCGCGGATCATTTTCAGCCCGGCTTCAATCGACCGCAGCCTCTCGGTCAATCCGCTCCGCAGATCGACGGCCAGTGCCGCGGCGCCGAGGGACTTGTCCCGATCAAAGAGCTCCGCTTGGACGACATAGGCACCGTCTTCGATGCCCGTCCAATCGAGCTCGATCCGGCAGGGCTCGTCCAGGAGGTCGCGGCTGATCCCGTCCTGCGTCGCGAGATCCTTGACCTTGTCCCCCGGCTGGAAGCCGAGCGCCGCGCGTCGGGGACGATGAAGGGATACCCGAGCCGTGAGCGGCCCGGTTATCTGAAGGCGCGGAGCATAGATCAGTTCGATGCGGATGGAGACGGGCTGTTTGGAATCCAGGACGACCCCATCGGCGCGCAGGACCAGCGCATTCGAGAAATCGAGCTCGTCGGTCCACTCCCGGCCGGCCAGAAGCGTCTGGCCCTGGGCCAGCAGGCGGCGGACTTCACCGGTCCGGCCCCAGCGTGTCGCTTCCGCGATCGCTTTGTCGATGACGGTCAGCTTGTCTTTCAGCTCGCCCTGGGGATTGGCCTGCGATTTCGCGGCGTTGTAGACGATGCGCGCGACGGACAGATTCGGCCGGGCTTGCGCCGCCGCGTTGGCCGCGATCGCGGGTGCGATCAATAGGATCAGCCCGACCTGGATGAGCCGCTTATTCCTGTTCATAGAGACTCCCTGGATGCGAAATGACCTATCCGAGCAAAACAATATCTCCGGCGGACGAGAAATTACTCTTCATCCTTAATCGGGAGTGTAGGGCTTGGCGCCGGATTATGTCAAATCCCGAGCCGAGCGCTTGACCGCCGGAGCGCCCTCCGTGAGAAAGGACGCTATCGGACGACTGCGGGCAGGACGTATCGCTCCATCATTTTGTCGACCTGGGGATGCGCATAGGACTTGCCGTAGGCGGTCGCCGTGACGACGACGACGAGGGGTTGATCGGTAAAGCCATAGATCGTGCTGCCGCCGTTTCCCGTAGCAAAAAATGTTTCGTTCGGCCGGCCGTTCGCCTGGTAGGTTGTGTTCCAGAAGAGAAGGCCGTAGCTCGTGTTTTCCCTGGTCGGCACCTTCAGATAACGATGAAAAGTCGCCTCGACCCAGGACTTGGGCAGAACGGGCCGGCCGTCCCATACGACGCCGTTTTTATAGAGCTGCCCGAACTTGGCCAAGTCCAAGGCCGTCAGGGCTAAGCCGCCCGCGGTATTGACGACTTGTTGGGGCGTGTACTGCCACTCGTATTTTGTGATACCCAAAGGCTTGAACAGCTCTTGATCCGCGTAGCGCTCCAAACCGCCGGGGACGACCTTGTCGAGGATGTCGCCCAAAAGGACGACGCCGGCCGTAAAATAGTCCCACTGCTTTCCGCTTTCTTTGGCTTCGTCCATGGGCAGGTCCAGCGCGAACTTCACC
>JAPKZJ010000141.1 GCA_026393855.1 Candidatus Aminicenantes bacterium | reverse complement strand
GAAGACGCGATAGGGCATGATCTCGCCCGAGCCCTCCAGGAGATAATGCCGCTCCATGTCCCCCTTCCGGCCGGCAAACGGATCTCTTCCGGCTTCGAGCGAAGCCAGGACGGACTCGGCGGCGGCCAGCTCCTCGGCAATCTGAAAACCACCGATCTCCATCTTGCCGCGATTTATATCGCGGATGCGATCGAGAGGATAGAGCACGTCGGCCCGGCGCGCCTCGAAGCCGCGGATCATTTTCAGCCCGGCTTCAATCGACCGCAGCCTCTCGGTCAATCCGCTCCGCAGATCGACGGCCAGCGCCGCGGCGCCGAGGGACTTGTCCCGATCAAAGAGCTCCGCTTGGACGACATAGGCACCGTCTTCGATGCCCGTCCAATCGAGCTCGATCCGGCAGGGCTCGTCCAGGAGGTCGCGGCTGATCCCGTCCTGCGTCGCAAGATCCTTGACCTTGTCCCCCGGCTGGAAGCCGAGCGCCGCGCGTCGGGGACGATGAAGGGATACCCGGGCCGTGAGCGGCCCGGTTATCTGAAGGCGCGGAGCATAGATCAGTTCGATGCGGATGGAGACGGGCTGTTTGGAATCCAGGACGACCCCATCGGCACGCAGGACCAGCGCATTCGAGAAATCGAGCTCGTCGGTCCACTCCCGGCCGGCGAGAAGAGTCTGGCCCTGGGCCAGCAGGCGGCGGACTTCGGCGGTCCGGCCCCAGCGCGTCGCTTCCGCAATCGCTTTGTCGATGACGGCCAGCTTGTCTTTCAGCTCGCCCTGGGGATTGGCCTGCGATTTCGCAGCGTTATAGACGATACGCGCGACGGACAAGTTCGGCCGGGCTTGCGCCGCCGCATTGGCCGCGATCACGGGTGCGATCAATAGGATCAGCCCGACCTGGATGAGCCGTTTATTCCTGTTCATAGAGACTCCCTGGATGCGATATGACCTATCCGAGCAAAACAATATCTTCGGCGGACGAGAAATTACTCTTCATCCTTAATCGGGAGTGTAGGGCTTGGCGCCGGATTATGTCAAATCCCGAGCCGAGCGCTTGACCGCCGGAGCGCCCTCCGTGAGAAGGGACGCTATCGAACGACCGCGGGCAGGACGTATCGCTCCATCATTTTGTCGACCTGGGGATGCGCATAGGACTTGCCGTAGGCGGTCGCCGTGACGACGACGACGAGGGGTTGATCGGTAAAGACATAGATCTTGCTGCCGCCGTTTCCCGTAGCAAAAAATGTTTCGTTCGGCCGGCCGTTCGCCCGGTAGGTCGTGTTCCAGAAGAGAAGGCCGTAGCTCGTGTTTTCCCTGGTCGGCACCTTCAGATAACGATGAAAAGTCGCCTCGACCCAGGACTTGGGCAGAACGGGCCGGCCGTCCCATAAGCCGCCGTTTTTATAGAGCTGCCCGAACTTGGCCAAGTCCAAGGCCGTCAGGGCTAAGCCGCCCGCGGTATTGACGACTTTTTGGGGCGTGTACTGCCACTCGTATTTTGTGATCCCCAAAGGCTTGAACAGCTCTTGATCCGCGTAGCGCTCCAAACCGCCGGGGACGACCTTGTCGAGGATGTCGCCCAAAAGGACGACGCCGGCCGTGAAATAGTCCCATTGCTTCCCGTTTTCTTTGGCTTCGTCCATGGGCAGGTCCAGCGCGAACTTCACCCAATCGGCGGTCGGGTACATCTTTTCTTCGTTGCCGGGCGAATCCATGTCCTGATCGGAGCCGCCGAACGCGGAGCTCATGGTCAGGAGGTCGCGCAAAGTGACGCTGCTTTTCTTCGGCGAGGGATGAGCGAAGGCGCCGAGATCGTACGACTCGCCCAACGTCCGATCGAGGTTCTTGATATAGCCGTCCCGGAGAGCCAAACCCGTCAACGCCGAGGCGAAGGACTTCCCCACCGACCGGGTGTTGTGGAGCGACGTTCGGCCCACCCCGTTAAAGTATTCCTCGATCAGGAGCTTGCCGTCCTTGATGACGATAAGGCTGGTAATGTCCTTGAAATCACGCTGGGCGATTTTCCGCTTCAAGTCCCGGATCTTTTCCCGGTCAAAGGGGTCCGCCGAGACAGGCCAGCCGCTGCCAGGAAGGATCGTCTGAGGCGCGATTTTCGACTCATCCACTTCGGGCTTAACGACCTTCAAGACGATCCGCCCGGAAGCGATGATCTCCCCCGTCTTCAGATCCGGGCTTTTTATGTAGGGACGGATCTCGATTTTCAGTTCGTGCATCCCCGCCGTGAACGCATCCTCCCCGCCGGACATGAGGAATCGATTCCAAAGGAAGCGGCCCCAGGAGTCCTCCGCCGTCGTGCTCATCAACGGGACGCGATAAGTCGTTTGAGTGATCTTGCCGTTGATGCCGCCGGCCCCGGGTGGGAGATTCTCCGTATAAGTCACGGTCCCGTTGACGATAAATGTGAATTGATAATTGCCCGCCGCGCTTAATTCTTCGACGCTCTTTCCGGGTGCCAATCGATGGAGATAGTTTATGAGCGAATTCTCCATGAAGACACGGATGTTCAGGTCCCCCGCTTCCCGCAGTTCAAACGTCTTCAATAAATCCTTCTCCCCGAGGTCCGCCAAGGGGACGGGCTTAGCCATGAACGTGACTTCGCCGAGATGGGCCTTATGGAGGGGACCGGTGAGGCCATCGTTCTTGACCAGGTCCTGGCTTCTTCCGGCGGTGATCGAGCCTATCGCGAGACAGAGGATGACGGGGATCATAGCTTTTTTCACGATGAATCCTTCCCGGAGGCGCCAGGAGACGCCGCCGCTAATAGGATACGGCCGGGAGCGGCTCCGGGTTGGCAAGCCGAGCCGGGAGCGGACAGGCCGGCCGTTAATTCTCCCCGCAGTCCGGCCCTAGTTGCCGAGTGCCGTTTGAGAATAATTCGGAAAAAGAGGAAACTAAAATTCGCTTTTATGCGTCTATTCAATTGGATGATTCCAACCTTATGGAGGGCTCTATGCCGATTTCCCGCCGCCAAGCCGTGAAGTACGCCGTCATGTCCCTGCTTCTGGCCTCTTTTCTGACCGGGGCGATCCCGCTCCGGGCCCAGGACAATCCCCTCTGGCTTCGCTATCCTGCTGTCTCGCCGGACGGCCAGACGATCCTCTTCTGCTACAAGGGCGACATCTACAGGGTTCCGGCCGCGGGCGGTCCGGCGATTCCGCTGACCCTGAGCGAAGCTTATGACTACTCTCCCGTCTGGAGTCACGACGGCAAGTCCGTCGCCTTCGCTTCCGACCGCTACGGCAACTTCGACGTGTTCATCATGCCGGCCGCGGGCGGCGAAGCCAAGCGGCTGACGTTCCACTCGTCATCCGACCTCCCCAGCGGATTCACGGCCGATGACAAGGCGATCCTGTTCACGTCGGCCCGCCAGGATGCGGCATCCAACGTGCAATACCCGATGTCGACGTACCCGGAGCTGTACAGCGTCCCGGTGGGCGGCGGCGAAGCGGCCCTGGTCCTGACCAAGCCGGCCATCGCGGCCACGGTCAGCCCGGCCGGCGACAAGATCATCTATCACGACCAGAAGGGCTACGAAAGCGAGTGGCGCAAACACCACACCTCCTCCATCGCCCGGGACATCTGGGTTTACGACCGAAAGGCCAAGACGAACCGGATGCTGACCAACTTTAAAGGCGAGGACCGAAACCCCGTCTTCGACGGCAACGGCGACGACTATTATTACCTCAGCGAACAGAGCGGCTCCTTTAACATCTATAAAAGCTCACTGAGCAAGCCCGCGGTTTCCACCCAGTTGACGAGCTTCGCCAAGAACCCCGTCCGCTTCCTGACCCGGGCCGCCACGGGGCTTCTCTGCTTCGGTTACGACGGCGAGATCTACACCAAGGCCGGCGCGGCGGCGCCGAAGAAGGTCGACATCCGCATCGCCGCGGACGGGCGCCAGGTGCTGGAACGCACCGTGCCCATCGGCGGCGGCATCACCGAGGGGCGCCTCTCGCCCAACGGCAAGGAAGTCG
>JAPKZJ010000140.1 GCA_026393855.1 Candidatus Aminicenantes bacterium | reverse complement strand
CTCGCGGCCGTCCGAGCGGAAGTTGGGATCGAGGACGATGAAGTGGACGCCGCCCTGGTCGAAAGAATAGTAGGTCCGACCGTCGGAGATGCCGGTGTTTTCGATCGCGCCGAGGAATTCGGCTTTGGTCAGGCTGTCCTCGTCGTGATTGCCGAGGACGTGATAGCGGGGTCCTTTGAAGCCGACGAAGACGCCTTCGATCGTGCGGAGAAAGGACAGGGTGCGGGCGGGAACGGGCTGAACATCTTGATCTTTGTAATCGCCGAGCTCGATGACGAAGTCGGCCTTCTCGCGGTTCATGACGCTCACGAACTCGGCCAGCTTGCCGGTCGATTCGCGATATATGCGCCCGCTGACCGAATCGCGATCGGCGTAGTGGAGGTCGGTGATGACGCCGAAGCGGACGATCGTCCGTTCGGGGGCCGTCTGGACCACAGGCGTCCGGCCGGCGGGCGACAGGGTGCCCGCGGCCAAAAGCCCGACGACGGCCAACAACAGAATCGCGGTCGTCCGTCTCGTCATTTTGCGTGCTCTCCCCTACCCTCTAGTCCGCGCCGACGGCCCACTCTTGCGAGCCTCGTCGGGCCACTCCACCTGTCGGCCCGTCCGCTTGTCGATCGGCATCTGGGCGCTCATGGCTTTCAAGCGCTCGGTCAGCAGCGCCGCCAAGGCGTCGGCGACACTCCCGTCCCGGTCGATCCGGTTGTCCGCCTCGCCGATGTCCTCGGCCAGGTTGAAGAGCTCGAAGCGCCGGTCGGCGTGGTAATAGATGAGCTTCCAATCCCCGCGCCGGATGGCGCTGTGGGCGCCGATGCCCGGTCCCTTCTGCCCCCAGTTGTTGGGGAAATGCCAGACGAGCGGCCGCCCGGTATCGACCGGCTTGGCCCCGCGCAAGAGCGGCGCGAAGCTGAGGCCGTCGATGGTCTGGACCGTCGGCGCATAGTCGATGCCGGCGATCTCGAGCAGGGTCGGGAAGAAGTCCTCGATGATGAGCGGGGCCGGGTTGACCGTGTCCGGCTTGACCACACCCGGCCATCGCACGATCATCGGCTCGCGCACGCCGCCCTCGCGGGCCGAGCCCTTGCCGCTCGAAAGCGGCTTGTTGTGGGTGTTCGGCTCACCGCCGCGGCCCGTGGCGCTCAAGCCGCCGTTGTCCGACATGAAGAGAACAACCGTTTTGTCGGCGATTCCGTGGGCCTCCAGGAAGGCCATGATGTCGCCCAGGCTCTTGTCCATGCCCTCGATCATGCTGGCGTAGCGGGCTTCGATCGGGTCCAAACCCATCGCCTTGTAGCGGGCCGCGAAGCGCGCGTCCTCTTCGATCGGCGCGTGGACGGCGTAATGGGACATATAGAGAAAGAAAGGCTTCTGCTCGTCCAAGGGCTTGCGCAGGGCCTTGAGCGCTTCGCGCGTCAGGGCCTCGGCCAGCCCAGTATCGGTGCCGTGATAGGCCTCCAGCCCGGGGACATCCCAGACCTTGTCGCCGTTTCGCCAGGCGGCCGAGTAGTCGTGCTCGCCCTGGTGGCTGCCCGGTCCGCCCGCCGCGTGCCCGGCGATGTTGACGTCGAAGCCGAGTGTTCGCGGGTCGGCGGCCGGGGTGCCGATGGCCCCAAAATGGGCCTTGCCGCAGTGGATGGTGTAGTATCCCCCCCGGTGCAGGAGCGCCGGGAGCGGCGTCGCCAAAGCCGTCCGCTCCACCCCCTGCGTGGGGCACATGCCGTTGACGTTCCATTCGGGGAAAAGCAGGGTTTCGTGTGGCTCGTCGGTGCTGATGTTGCGGCGCAAGGTCCAGTTGGTGACCCGGTGGCGGGCGGCGTTCATTCCGGTCATCAGGCTGATTCGAGTCGGCGAACAGACGCAGCAGGCATAGGCTTGGGTGAACTTAACGCCCTGGCGGGCCAGCCGTTCCATGTTGGGCGTCCGGTAGAGCTTGTTGAAAGGGGTCCGCTCGCGGAAGAACGGCTCCGAAGTGTCCTGCCAACCCATATCGTCCACAAGAAAGAGGACGATGTTGGGGCGCTGCCTTTCGGGAACGGCATTCAGCCGGGACCATATCCCGGAAGCGGCAAGACCCGCCAGGCCGCAGCCCGCCTCTCTTATGAACGTCCGTCTCGTCGTCATGACCGACCCTTTTTCGAGGACCCTCCGGAGATCACACGCACATCCGGCCTCAATAAACGCACTCGTGGGCCGCCGCCGCGAACGCTTTCAGATTCTCGACCGGCGTCTCGAAGAAATGGTCCGAGGCGGAGCAGATATATCCGCCCTCATCTCCCACGGTCTCGAACAGCTTCCGGACGGCCTTGCGGATTTCCTCGGCCGTCCCCGTGGTCAGGGTGTTGTGCTGGTCGACGCCGCCGATCATGGCCAGCCGCCCGCGAAGCTTGCGCTTAAATTCCCAGGGCTCTTGATTGCCGCCGATCGAGACCGGGGCCAGCGTCTCCGAGGCGTCGGCCCCGTTGCGGACGATCAGATCCTCGATCCCGAAGGTGCCGCCGCAGGTGTGATAGACGACTTTAAAGCCCATCTCGTGCAAGGCATCGTGCATGGGCCGGTCGTAGGGCAGGCAGAATGCCTCGTGCATCCGGGGCGAGATCAGGGTCGAGGAGGCCGAGCCTCCGCCCGTCTCGATCAGATCGAAGCGGGCCCCGCGCATCGACTCGATGAAGCGGAGCTTCTTTTCGAGCAGAATCTTGAGCAGGGCGTGGACCCAGTCGGGCTTGTCGATAGCGGTCATGATCAGGGCGCTGATGTCCATCAGGCAGGCGGCATGCTGCCAGCAGCCGGCCTGGTCGCCCCAAACAAAGCCGCGCAGGATGCCGTGATCGCCGACTTGATCATAGCGGCGGCCCACCGGCTCGGGATTCAAGCGCGGGACGGGCATGAAATCGCGAATGAGGTTGATGTCCTCGTCGCGCTTGATCAGGTACTCGGTGATCCAAGTCGTCTTGCGGTCGCCCTCGGTCTTGTAGGTCAGCGTCCCGCGCGGCGTCGTGATGGCATGGTGGACGACGCGATGATCGGGATCGGACGAGATGACGACCGCCTCGTCCCGCCATTCGGCCGACTTGAATTTGGTGAAGTCGGCGTCGGTCAGCCAGAACTGGTCCATGCTCTCGAAGTACTGGATCTGGGCGTCGAACCCGACTGCCCGATTGGCGGCCAAGTCGTCCATCCCGCCCATGTACGTATCGAGATGGAACTGCTGCCATTGGTGGACTGTCACGGGCAAGCGGTCGGGCTTTTCCCGGTTCAAGGCGGCGAGCAGTCGTTCCTTGGAGGTCATGGCCTCTCCCTTCAGGATGATCGATCCGGATTCTACCACACGGCCGCCGGGGGATCGAGAGGCGGCCGGCCGCCCTTCATGGTAGGATAGGGACTGCGAAAAACAATGGAAGCATACGCGGCGGCGGTGATCGGGGGCGGCCCGGCCGGGCTGTTTTACGCCCTGCGGGCGGCCGGAGACGGGAGGCGGATTCTGGTCCTGGAAAAGAAGCCTGCGCCCGGCCGCAAGCTGCTGCTCGCCGGTTCCGGCCAATGCAACCTCACCCAGGCCGGAGACATCAAAGAGTTTTTCTCCCATTACGGGGACAACGGCGCGTTCCTCAAGCCGGCCCTGATGAGCTTCGGGAATAGGGATTTGATCTCGTTCTTCGAAAAGCGCGGAGTGGCGATGGCCAAGGAGCCCGACGGCAAGGTGTTTCCCAAATCGCGGAAGGCATCCGACGTCCTGGATATCCTGCTCGCGGCCTGCGCGGACGCCAAGGTCAAAATCCGCGGCGGGAGCCCGGTGCTGGGCCTCTCCTTCGCGGACGGGTTGTTCCAGATTCGAACGACTCAAGCGACCTACCCGGCCAAACGGGCCGTCATCGCCACGGGTGGGATCACCTACCCCGGCACCGGCTCGACGGGCGATGGATTGAAGTTTGCCCGCGAGCTTGGGCATCAGGTAACCGAAACAGCGCCGGCCCTATGCGGCGTGCAGATTAAAGATTATCCCTTCGCCGATCTGGCCGGGATTTCGTTCCCCGATCGAACCATCTCGCTCGTCCGCGACGGTCGCAGGGTCAGGCGGCACACCGGGGATCTACTGTTCACGCACACGGGCCTCTCGGGCCCAGGCATCCTCGATTTCTCCCGGTTCCTCAAAGCGGGCGACACGCTGGAGATCGCGTTCGTCCCGAGCCTCACTCTCGAGGCCGTCGAAGAGGGCCTTCTCGGGCAGATCGCCGCGGCCGGCCAGCGGCTGATCGCGACGGCCCTGGCGGCCTTCGATCTGCCGGAGCGATTCGTCAAAAAGCTTTTAACCGAAGCGGGCTTGGATCCCGACTTGACCGGCGCCCATCTGTCCAAGCCCGGCCGCGCCGCGCTCATCAAGCGGCTGACCGCGTGGCCGTTGGTCGTGAGCCGACTGGGCGCCGCCCACGAGGCCATGGTCACCCGCGGCGGGGTCGCTCTGGCGGAGGTCAATCCCAAGACCATGGAATCGCGGCTTGTCCCCGGCCTTTTCTTCGCCGGGGAGGTCCTGGATATCGACGGCGACACCGGCGGATACAATCTTCAGGCGGCCTTCTCGACCGCCGCCCTGGCCGCCAAGCAGCTCACCAAGCTCTGACCCCGGTCGGGCCATTGCACTCGGGCCGGGCGCGGGACTACAATATCCGAAGAAGGGTTTATCCATAGGAGGGATCATGATCCTGACCAGCGTTCTCACCGCCGTCGGCGGCTTCATCATCGTCGTCTTCTTCGCCGGCATCCGCATCGTCCGGCCGACCCATCGCGGCTTGATCGAACGCCTGGGCAAGTACAAGCGCTTCGCCAAGCCCGGCTTCAACTGGCTCATCCCGGCGATCGACCGGATGTACCAGATCAACGTCACCGAAGTCATGGTCGACGCCCAGCCGCAGGAGATCATCACCAACGACAACCTGAACGCCCGGGTCGACGCCCAGGTCTATTTCAAGGTCAAGGAAGACGAAAACAACGTCAAGAACTGCCAATATAACGTTAACAACTACCAGTGGCAGATCGTCAACCTGGCCCGCACGACCCTGCGCAACATCATCGGCACCCTGACCCTGAAGTCGGCCAACAGCGAACGAGGCAAGATCAACTCCGAGCTGCAGCGGACCCTGCGCGAAGAGACCGGATCCTGGGGCATCGAGATTGTCCGAACCGAGCTCAAGGAGATCGATCCGCCCAAGGACGTCCAGGAGACGATGAACAAGGTCGTTAAAGCCGAGAACGAGAAGATCGCCGCCATCGACTTCGCCACTGCGACCGAGACCATTGCCGACGGCGCCCGCCGGGCCGAGATCAAGAAGGCCGAGGGCATCCGGCAGGCTCATATCCTGACCGCCGAAGGCGAGGCCCAGGCCATCAAGCTGGTCAACGAAGCTGCCGATCAATATTTCGTCGGCAACGCCCAGCTCCTGCGGCGCCTGGAAACGGTCGAAA
>JAPKZJ010000139.1 GCA_026393855.1 Candidatus Aminicenantes bacterium | reverse complement strand
AATGTCGACGCGAAAGGCCGCTTTATTCGTTCTGTCGTTTCTCCTGCTCGTCGCCTTGGCCCAGGCCGGCCCTGCCTTCTCGCTGAAGCTCTATGGCGGCGCGGGATACTGGCTGACGGGCGGGGATTTCAAACCGCTTTTCGCCAGCACGGCCGATCGTTGGCGCGAGGTTGGCTATACCGGAACTTTTGATTTGGATTGGAAACCGATTGCCATCGAAGGGGGCGTCCAAGCCGTTTTGATGTTTAACCCGCGGCTGGGGATGGCCTTCGGGATCGGCTATCTCAGCAAGTCGATTAATCAGGATTCCATGCTCAACGACGGGAGCGGTGCGACCGTTGAGCAGATCAGTTCCTATAAAGTCCAGTCCCTGCCCGTTTCGTTGGATCTTCTCTATTATTTCGTCGCCTCGGAGCCCGTCCGGATCAATCTCTCGGTCGGCGCGACCTATTTTTCCAGTCTGGTCAAGGTTGAGGAGCACAGCCTCTATAAGGACCCCAATTATTTAGGCAAGCTTAACTGGAAATGGGATCTCCTCCGGACTTTCGAATCGGATCGCAAGAGCGTGCTCGGGTTCCAGGCCGGACTCGGCGCCGAGATCAAGCTGTTCGGCCCCGCCTCGCTCTGCTTCGATCTGCTCTACCGGCTTGCCTCGTTCGATGACATCCAAGGGACTCTTCGCGAGTCCGATAACGTCACCTGGACCGGCGGGCATGAATCCGGTAGTGCTACCGTCGACCAGACCCAAATGTGGTACTCGACCGCTGACGTGTGGGGAAATACTTGGCATTACCTGGATATCCAGAAGGGCGAACCTACCACAGTCGACGAGGCGCGTCCGTTCAAGATCAGCATGGGTGGACCGGTCCTCCGCGTCGGGATCAAAATCGGAGTCTGAAGACAGAGATTCTTGCTTGTCGTTGCGAGCGTAGTGTAGCAGCGACAACGGCACCTTCCGCCGCACTCGCAATGACAGAGCGTTATCTTCGCCCCGGCATTCCCGGATCACTGATACAGCTTCGGCTCTTTGCGCCAGTCCTTGTCTTTGTCGTGGGCCATGGCGGCTACGCGAGGCCGCCGTTCGAGGAGGCGCACCGATTCGACGATGCAGCCCGTGCCTAGGCTCCGCGGATTCTTGCCGACGCACTCGAGGCGGAGGGTATAGACTCCCGGCTCGGGCCAGAAATCGAGCAATTGGAATTCTTGCGCCCCCGTCTCGTTGGCGTAGAAATCCAGCGGCCGGCCGAGCTTGACGCCGTTCAATGAGGCCTGATAACGCCCCCCGTCGTCGGCGAGCGATCCGCCGAGCACAAGGTGCAGCGGCTCCTTGGCCTTGACCTCGAACGGGATCTCGATCCAGGCGCCGGTCGGGCTCTTGGGCTTGACGACGAGCGCTTCCCTGCCGAAATCATCGATCGTCCGCTTGGAGATTTCAGCAGCGCCCGAACGAATCTTCGCCGCGATATCGGCGGCCCGTACGGCCGTCCGGTCTAACGACGGCAGCTTTCGTTCGGCCGCTCCCGGGGCGCGCGCAGTGAAGGTCGGCTCGCCCGTTTGATACCAGAAGGCGACGCTGGAG
>JAPKZJ010000138.1 GCA_026393855.1 Candidatus Aminicenantes bacterium | reverse complement strand
AAGGGATCCTTGGCCGGAGCCGACGCGGCGGGTCAGGAGGTGGACGTTGCGGTCCGCGAGCGAGGGCAGGCATTCCAAGCGGCCGTTTTTGACCCGCCAGTCCTGCAGGCGGTTGGCCCAATACTCCGGCCCGGCCCAGATTCTTTCGATGCCCATAGGCCAAGCGGAACGAAAAGCCGCTCCCCCAGCTTGGGGCTGCGCGGGTACTGTCCCGCCGCCTCCGGCCGCGAACATCCCGAGCGCCGCGGCGGCGATGACCACCGCCCGGATCGAATGGGAACCCCTCAATGCTCGCATCGCCCCCTCCCCTCTTCCCGAATCGTCCGCTCGACTTCCCGGCGTCCTAATCCCCCGTCATCGTGAACAACCCAAAAGTGGCCAGGGTGGGATTCAACCGCGATTTCTCGATGACCAGCCGGACCGCATCGGTCGTCACCGCCGGGAAACGAAGAAGCCGCTTGGCCCCGACCGTCGTCTCGCTGGCGAATTCCTTCCAGCTTCCGTTGATCTTGGCCTCCAGCCGGAAGGACTCGATCCGCTGGCCGACCAGGATGGCCTCTTGCAGCAGGACGCAGTCGAATGTCCGCGGCCCCGCCAGGCCCAGCGAGATCTCGGCCGAGGTTGCCCCGGACTCAGCCTGCCAGTAGGTGGCCGGGTCGCCGTCCAGAATGAGCTCGGCGCCGTGGTCGCGGGTTCGGGTGTTCACCCAGGCCTTCGCTCCGGCCGCGTGATTCACGGCAAAAGCGGCGTCCAAGAGCCGGCGCATCTCGCGCAGGGCCTTGGCGTCGTTCTCGTGGATCAGGCCGCGCTTGTCCGGAGGGACGTTCAGCAGAAGCACGCCGTTCCTCCCGACCGAGCTGAAATAGATATCGATCAGATTCCGCGCCGGCTTGACGTCGTCGTCCTGGTCGGCGTGGTAGAACCAGCCGGGGCGGATCGAGACGTCGGTCTCGGCCGGGTACCAGATCAGGGCCATGGCGTTGCGGATCGCCTCCCGGCCGCCGAGGTCGTCTTTCATCAAATCTTTGGGGGTGAACGCCCCGTCCTGCGGCTGCATCTGCGAGGCGGCGGCCATGCTCGCATTATTGCCGATATCCGCCGGGACGACACTCCACTCGGTCTTCCGCCCGTATCCGGATTCGGTCCCGACCCAGCGGACATCGGGCCCCATGATGGCGATGACGGCCCCGGGCTGGAGTTCGCGAATGAGCTTATAGTAGGAAGGCCAATCGTAAACCTGCTTTTTCCCGTTGGGCCCCTCGCCGTTGGCCCCGTCGAACCAGACCTCATCCACCGGACCGTATTTCGTCAGAAGCTCGCGGAGCTGGCCGCGGAAATACTCGTTGTAGCGGGGCGAATCGCCGAAGCTCTTCTCATGGCGATCCCAGGGCGAAAGATACACGCCGAATCCCAGACCGGCCTCATGACAGGCCGCGGCCACTTCGCCCACGACATCCCCCTGCCCCTTCCGCCAAGGGCTGCTTTTGACGGAATGCGCGGTCAAGGCCGACGGCCAGAGGCAAAACCCGTCGTGATGCTTGGCGGTTACGATGAGCATCTTCATCCCGGCGTCCTTGACGACCCGGACCCACTGCTTGGCGTCGAAGGCGGTCGGGGCGAAGAGCTTGGGATCCTCCGTCCCCAGCCCCCATTCCCGGTCGGTGAAGGTATCCATCCCGAAATGGGTGAAAGCGATGAATTCGCGGGCTTGCCAGGCCGCCTGGCGGGGCGAGGGAACGACCGAGGCGGCCTTGCGGATGACCGCGGCTTCGTCGTCGCCGGGCTCGATGAAGACGTAGTTGTGGTAGGGAGCAGCCTGGGTTTCCTTCTGCTGGGCCTGGAAGACGACGATCATGGCGACGATGGCCACAACAACGATCAGAGCAAAGGAGATCGCGGCCGTTTTCTTGCTTTTCATGAGCTCTTCCTTCCGTCCGTATCGATCCGGGAGCCGTTCCCTTATTGCGGCAGGAACCGGGCTTCGTCCGTGTCCCCGTAGAGCGTCCGCAGACGGTCGAGCTCGGCCGTCATCTCCCGCCGCGTCGCAGCATAATCCGGGTCGGCGTAGACGTTGCGAAGCTCGCGCGGATCCTTCTCCAGGTCGTACATCTCCCAAGCGTCGATATCATAATAGAAATGGATCAGCTTGTAACGATCCGTCCGGACACCGAAATGGCGCTTGACGCTGTGGACGGCGGGATACTCGAAATAATGGTAATAGATCGATTGACGCCAGTCGCGCGGCGTCTTCCCCCGCCAGACGGACCGCATCGAGCGGCCCTGCATCTCGGCCGGCGCATCCAATCCGGCGTAATCGAGAAAAGTCGGGGCGTAATCCAGGTTTAAAACCATGTCGCGGCGATTGACGCTCGGCGCGATCTCGCGCGGATATCTGACGACGAGCGGCATGCGCAGGGATTCCTCGTACATAAACCGCTTGTCGAACCAGCCGTGCTCGCCCAGATAGAATCCCTGGTCCGAGGTGTAGATGACGATCGTATCGTCGGCCAGGCCCTCGGCCTCAAGATAATCCAGGACTTTCCCGACATTGTCGTCAACCGAGGCGATGCAGCGCAAGTAATCCCGGATGTAGCGCTGGTATTTCCACTCGGCCAGCTCCCGGCCCTTGAGCCCGGCCTTGCGGAAAGCCTCGTTGTCCTTGGCATAGGCCCGGGTGAACATCTCCCGCTCCTCCGGCGTCATACGGGCCAGATTGCCCTCCCACTCCTTGCGCAGGCGGGCCTCTTCGGGCGTATCGTCGGCCGGCGTGTCGTCGGGCGAGAGCTTCAGGTCGTAGCCCATCGTCATGTGCTCGGCGATGCGCATCTCCTGTGTCCGGGCGGCATCGCTGCGCGTCGCGTAATCATCATAGAAAGTGTCCGGGACGGGGCGTATCTCGCCTTCGTAGAGCCCGATGTGCTTGGCATCGGGGAGCCAGTTGCGATGAGGCGCTTTGTGATGGAGAAGGACGCAGAACGGCTTGGCCTTGTCGCGGACACGAAGCCAAGCCAAGGCGTCGTCGGTGACCAGGTCCGTGACATACCCCCTGCGGGTCGAGCGGACGCCGTTGGTGATGAAATCCGGGTTGTAATAGTCGCCCTGGTCGGGCAGGATGGACCAGAAATCGAACCCCGTCGGATCGGTCTTGAGGTGCCACTTGCCGAAGAGCGCCGTCCGGTAGCCGGCCTGCCGCAACAGCTTGGGAAAGGTCGTTTGCGATCCGTCGAAGCGGACGGCGTTGTCGACGACCCCGTTGCGGTGACTGTATTTTCCGGTCAGCAGGACGGCCCGGGCCGGGGCGCAGATGGAGTTGGTGCAGAAGCTTCGCTCGAAGCGGACGCCCCCCGCGGCCAGGCGGTCGATGGACGGCGTCTTATTCAGCCGGCCGTCGTAACACGAGATG
>JAPKZJ010000137.1 GCA_026393855.1 Candidatus Aminicenantes bacterium | reverse complement strand
GTCGAGCGTCTTGGCGTGCGTTCCCATCATGACATCGATCCGGTTCAGGCCGTTCATCCCGGCCCGAAAGGTCTGTCCGATCGCGAAATCGGCCTTGAAATCCAGGCTTGGCCGCGTGTTGGGGTAAACTTCCAGGTCCATGGTGTCGTAGTGTCGGATGAAGAGCAGATAGACCTGCAGGACGAGAAACACCGCGGCCAGGACGATTCCCCGCCGCCCCTCCTTCGTGTCGAGCTTCAGCCGCATCCTGGGGCTCATTTTATCCAATTTCGAGTTTAAATGCACATCCTGAAATGGGGTACAGTATACGTAAATCCCGATTTATTATGCTTACAAACAGTGACGGATGGTTTGGGCTTGGCGAGCGCAATCGGATACTCTCAAAATAAATAGGGATTTACGTATACTGTACCCCTATTTTATCGCGTTTTGACTCGGTCGAGGGGTCGATGCCATAATAGAAGGCGGGTGAAATCTGAATTCCATGATCATTCCAACGCGCTTATCAGCCCGACGCATCGGCGTCGTCCCGGCGTTCCTCATCTTGCTCTGTCTCTGCGCCACCCGGCTTCCCGCCCAAGAGAAGGCCGCCAGCGAGCTGAAGGCCTCGGGCGCGCGCATCCAGGCGGACAAGATCGATCAGAAAGGCGATATCGTCTCGGCCTGGGGCCGGGTCCGCGTCTTCTATGGCGACCTGATCCTCCTGGCCAACCATGTGGACATCAACACCGCGACCAAGGACGCCCTGGCCGATGGGCAGGTCTCTCTCAGGCTGCCCAAGGAGGTCCTCACCGCCGAGACGATGATGGTCAACTTGGACACGGCCTTGGGGAGTATGCAGGGCGCTTTCGGCCTGCTTCAACCGTCCTTGTATTTTTCCTCCGAGCGCATGGAGCGCGAGAGCGAAGTGATCTACAAGATGGGGCGCAGCCGGTTTACGACTTGTTCCCAAGCCGTTCCGCGCTGGAGCGTCTCCTGCGCCAAGGCCACCATGAGGAAGGACGATTACCTCGAGATGTGGGGCGTGACCTTCTCGGTCAAGAAGGTTCCTGTCTTCTACCTGCCCTACATGAAATACCCGCTGGCCCAGGAGCGGGCGACAGGCTTCCTTTTCCCCCAGATCGGCTTTTCCGGGGTCAAAGGCTTCTCCCTTTCCCAGAGCTTTTATTGGGCCATCGCCCGCAACCAGGACGCCACGTTCTCTCTGGACTACTACGGGGCCAAGGGCATGGGCGGCGGCCTGGAATACAGATACATCTTCGGGTCGCCCGACAAGGCTGGAGCCGCGGGGCTCTTCGGCGGCGAAGCCAGGGTGTACTACTTCGCCTTCAGGACCGAAGAGGACGGGACCAAGCGGGACGACGCCTACCTCGTGCGCTGGAACCATAACCAGACCCTTCCCGGCGGGTTCATCCTGACCGCCGCCGTCAACTACCAGACCTCGTTCGACTTTCTGCGCGAGTTCGACAACGACTTCAAGCGGGCCGTGATCTTCAACCGCAGCTCTCAAGTCTATCTGTCCCGCACTTGGGGCGGCTTGAGCCTCAGCGCCCGCGCCTCCCAGTTCGAGACCAACTTCCAGGGTGTCAACAACGCCATCGTCTCCCGATCTCTGCCGCAGATCAGCCTGAGCTTGTCCCGAACCAAGATTCTCGGCCCGCTGGGCTTTTCCATGTCCGCCGGTTATAACAATTGGGAGTACGGCTGGCAGTCGCAGTTCGACACCGGAACGCAGTTGAAGAACAAGACGATTACTTTCTTTCCGTCCCTTTCCGTTCCCTGGGCGTCCATACCCTGGCTGACTGCGAACGCCTCCATTTCGGGCAACCTACAATACTTCTTTCTCAGCAAAGAC
>JAPKZJ010000136.1 GCA_026393855.1 Candidatus Aminicenantes bacterium | reverse complement strand
ACGGCGGCGCCGGCGGTCACGGCAAGAATGGCCGCAATGAGCAGGATATTCCAAACCGCTCCCTTCGCACCCTGCACGACATCGCCGCCCAGGTATCTCCGGCTGTTCTGGAGCAGGAAGAAGGCCAGGTAGGCGACCGGCATCATGACCAGGTTGAACGACGAGGCAACGACCGGCACCCAGAACGGTAGGGCCGCGAAAGCTCCCAAAATCCCGATGTTGGCCGTCATCGTCGCGGCTTTGTAGGCCTTCCCATGCAGGGCGAAGCCGAGCATCTCACTCAAGACGAATCCCGCGATCAGCATCTCCAGCACCATGGTCGTGAAGCACATGCTCAAGATGCCGAGCGAGAAGACGACCCGGCCGAGAGTCAGGCCGACAAGCGGCGCCAGCGCGTGGGCGGCGTCGACGGCGCCCCGAACCCGGATGCCGCGGGCGTAGAGAGTGTTGGCGCAGGCGATGCTGACGAATCCCGTTGCTAGGACGAACGGCAGAAACATCGAGATGCCGAGGTCGAAGTTCTTGAGGCCCAGATGATCCCGGCCCCAGCGCCGGGACAGCAGGGAGTAGGGGTAAAGAAAAGTCATGTTGACGCCCACCGCCGCGCCGAGCTGGCCGAGGACGAGGGCCATCCCCTCTTTCGACTTCGGAATCGAGAAACCGAACAGCCCCTTGACCAGCGCTTTGCCGTCGATGCCCGTCTTGACCACGACCAGGAAGAAAGCGGCCACCATGAACAGCAGGATATACTTCAAGGTGCGCTCGAAGCCGCGGATGGCCCGACGGCTCCCCTTCCCGTAGCTCCAGCAGATGGTCGTAGAAGCAGCCAGAAAGAACGCCACGATCAAAGCCTTGGGGACGTCCAGCCCGGCCACGGACAGGATGTCGCGCAGAACGTCCGTCCCCAAAGCGTACTGAGGGAACTGAAAGACGACGGACGAAACAAGAACGCTGATCCCCCAGAACGCTGCCAGCGCGGGATGGAGGCGGGTCCGGAAGACTTCGTAAGGCCGCCGGCCCGTGATCAGCGTCTGGCGGCCGATGGCGGCAAAGACGGCCACTCCGAGGGCCATGGCCACGGGCTGCAGCCAAAGCAGTTGATAGCCATAGGCGGCCGCCGCCAGGATGGTCGAGCCGGCGGTCCCCGCGCCCAGGGTGATGGCGCTCTGCAGCCAGCCCGGCCCGGTCAGCTTCCAATAGCCGCCCCAACGGCGAAAGAACGGACGCCGGGCGTCGACACCGCGCAGGTATTCACGCTCGGCCTGCAGATCTTCGAGATCGCGGGCCGCGACCATCGGCAGGCCGCGTTCGGCCTGGGGAGAAGCGTTGTCGGGGGGGGTGGTCATGCCGGGCCTCCGGAGGAAATTCGGGTCAGGGCGTCCGTCCGCGCAGGACGATATCGTCAAAGGCGCCGGTATCATCGAAGGATCCGA
This sequence comes from Candidatus Aminicenantes bacterium, assembly GCA_026393855.1. Lineage (NCBI taxonomy): Bacteria > Candidatus Aminicenantota > Candidatus Aminicenantota bacterium. Next base: position 4,446 of record JAPKZJ010000136.1, on the reverse strand, counting down.
CTCCGACGCGGCCAGGCGGCAGGGTCACATCCTTGGCCGTCAGGACCGGGACGGTCATGTCGTCGATATAGGCGGCGATGCGGCCGTCGGGCTCACGAACGACCTTGAAGGCATGCCAGGCCTTGTCCGTGAGGCGGAAGACCGACTTCCCCTCCGGCTCGAGGTTGATCTTGACCCGGTCGGCGCCGTTGACCAGAGCGATAACGTTGTGGACGTTGTCGCTCGAGGCCGAAAAGTGGACATAATAGAAGTGGGTCGGGTCTTGAAAGCCGAACACGATGCACATGTCGCGCTTGTTATTGGCCGGGTCGGTGTAGCACTTGACGCGGCCGGTCAGGGCGAACGATGAGAGGCCGGCGGTCGACAGGACCGACCAGGAGGTCGGAGCCCGCACTTTCCCGGCTTCGCCCGGAGCCGTGAGCTCGTAGAATCGGTTGCCCTCCCCTTCCGCCACCCGCCAGCGAGCCGGGTCGCAGGGCGTCCAGCGGGCCGCGGTCCCGGTTTCGAAATCATCCGAAACGAGTAGCGGCAGATTGGCCGCCGATTGGGCCAGCCTAACGGCGGCAAACAAAAAAAGGCCCGCCAAGCGGAAGGCCGCGCGAGGCTCACGCATAGTGCCCGTCCCGATAGGAGGGATCCATCCAGGGCAGGCGCCGGCCGGCAAAGAACGGGGCCAGAATCGTCCCGATCCGGGCCATCTCCGATCGCGGCAGCGGGACAAAAGCGCGCAGCAGCTCGGCGTTCTTCCTGACGACCTCGAGGTTGTCCATGCCCAGCATGGCCGCATGGACGAGCTCGAGGCTCAAAGCGTAGCGGATCAACTCGTCGGCCGTGATCCCGGCCACGGTCTCGCGCGGCCGGATGACCTTGATGACCGCGATGCCCAGGTTTTTAGCGGCCGCCGCGGGGATGGCCTCTTTTTCCAAGTCGCCCTTGCGTTCGGCGTAGTGATTCAGAGCGATGAGCATGGAGTCGAAATCGTGGTCGCGGGCGGCGGCCGTCATGGCCTCGGCCGAGAGGTGGCCGGTGAAGCCGATGAACCGAGCGGCCTTCTCCTCTTTTAGGCGCCGGAGCGCTTTCAACGCGCCTCGTTCCGAAGCGACGATTTCGACGTCGGTCGGGGACTGCAGGAGATGGATTTGGTAGACGTCGATATAGCTCGTCCGCAGGCGCTTCAAGCTGCCCTCGAATTCCTTGAGCGTCTCGTCGTATGTCCGGGCCTCGCACTTGGTGGCCAGAAAGACCTCTTTGCGCCGGGTTTCAAGCACCCGGCCGATCCGCTCCTCGCTGCTGATGTCCTTGTTTCGATAGCTGGACGCCGTATCCCAATAATAGAACCCGTGGTCGAGGGCGGACAGGAGAACGGCCTGGGCCTTTTCGGGATCTTCGACGGCGCACCAGCGGCTGCCCAGCCCGACCCCGATCCGAGGGACGGCCACCCCGGTCTTGCCGAAGATTCGGGTCGGGAGGCTCTTGGCGTCGTAAATCGCGGGGAAAGGGCTCGTTGCGGCGTTAAGCCCGCCGGAGGCCAGTCCTCCAACCGCGGCCGCGGCGCCGGCCGCCCGCTTAAGGAATTCCCGCCGATCCATGGATCGCTCGTTCATGGGAGCCTCCTCGCGCCCGGCCCTTTGACAGCCCGTGCGGCCGGAGACATAATGCTATCCGCGCCGGGGATCAAAATCAAACTGGAGCCGGATCTCCGATATATTCATTCGCCTTTCTTGACCTCATCCAAATTGAAATATATGCTTGTCCGCGGTGGCAAAACGGGAGATCGATTGGCTTCAGACTCAATCCAGATGATGGCTTCATCTGAATCGTTCGGATGTTTCGATAGTCGCCAACTCCATATGATGGGCCATAGGAATGAAATGGGATGAGCAACAAAACTGAATTCGCGCCATACTTCAAAGAGCTGTACGAAACTGCCCAGCAGGGGGATGCACGCGAAGAAAGCTTCTATCCAGCGCTTTCCGCGATGCTTAAAACGACCGCTGGCGGATCCTAGTCAATGCAGACCCGCAACCGGACATCGAACGATGATTCCAGATGCATATTTTCATATCAAAACAGAATGCCTATCTGCCCAGCGCAGCAAGAAAGTCTTCGATTGTCAATCCGGCCCTGGCGATAAGGGCCCGCAGGGTTCCCCTTGCGACTTCGGGATGGTCGGGAATAGAGAGAGTCGCGAGATGTCCTTCCTTCGTCAGAATGATATGGCTTCCCTTTTGACGGGCAACGTCCCAGCCCAGCTTCCTAAAGGCTTTCACGACTTCGCGAGGCTTTAAGAGCGGGACGTCGGGCATTAGGACCAGGTTTTACAGTCGTACTTCGATCTGCCTGATGGCTACCGTCAGCGGCATTCCCTTGGCCGCCCGAACCTCCAGGCACTCTTTGATCGCCTGCTGAATATTCTTTTCGGCCTCTCGCGCCGTCGTGCCTTGACTGATACATCCCGGTATCGAAGGGCATTCAGCGACGAACATCCCGTCTTCATCTTGAGAGATCGTGATAAAAAACTTCATTTTCCGGCTTCCTCTAACTTCAGGAGCATTATGGCAAATTCCGTGAGGATACACAATGCCGAACCGGACAGCCGAATGCCATCCTCATGGCCGCGGCGGGGATCATTGTCATCGTTAGGCAGTAATTCTTAGGACCGCGCCCGGGCCGGTTCAGCCCTTGCGGTGCGCCAGCATCGTCGAGGCCTGGGCCGTCGGCATGACGATCATCTCGGCGATCGAGACATGCGGCGGACGCGTGGCGCAGAAGAGGACCGCCTCGGCCACATCGTCGGGCGTCAGGGGCGAGATGCCTTGATAAACCTTGGCCGCCCGCTCTTCGTCCCCGTGGAATCGAACTTGGCTGAACTCGGTCTCGACCATTCCCGGATCAACGGTGCTGACCCGGACCGGAGTCGCGACCAGGTCCATCCGCAGGCCGCGGGAGATCGCGTTGACGGCAAACTTGGTGGCGCAATAGACGCTGCCGCCAGGGTAGATGTCGTGGCCGGCGATGGAGCCGATGTTGATGACGTGGCCGCGGCCGCGGGCCACCATGCCCGGGAGGACGGCCCGGCTGACATAGAGCAGGCCTTTAACGTTGGTGTCGATCATCTCTTCCCAGTCCGAAAGAAGCCCCTCGTGGAGCTTGTCCAGGCCCCGGCTCAAGCCGGCGTTGTTGACGAGGACGTCGACGGCGGCCCATTCCGGGGGGAGGCCGACGATCGCAGCTTCCACGGCCGGCTGGTCGCGCACGTCCAAGGCGAAGGCGTGGACGGGGACGCCGCATTCCGCCTTCAGCTCGGCCGCCAGTTCCTCCAGCCGGTCGGTCCGGCGGGCACAGAGCAGAATCCGGGCGCCCGCGCGGGCGAAGGCCTTGGCCGAGGAGCGGCCGATGCCGGAGCTGGCTCCGGTGATGAAAACGATTCGATCGCGCAGAGATGTCATGGCGGCCTCCTGAAAGGAAAGAGCATACGCGCATTCCGGACGGCGTTCAACCGGCGCCCGGATCGCCCGCGCCGGCCTTTCCGAATTGATTTTGTCAAGGTCTTGGGCTATCGTCAGGACGGAAGGATTCGAGGGGAGGACATCATGCGGATTCGGATTCAGTTCCGTCTCGTCGCCGTCATTCTCGCTCTCACGGCCGCCGGCCTGGCCGCTTCCGCGATCCAGGTCGGGCTCACGGACGCCGCCGAGCGGGCGGGTTGGGAGGAGTTCCTCCGCACGGCACGGATCGTGGATTCCAAGCAGATGGGCGGACCCGAAGCCGTGACGAACCCTTGGAAGCTGACGCTGTCCAAGGGAGACGTCACCCGGTTCGGGCTCTGGAAGAACATCGACCTCGACCTCGAGCAAGGCGGGCCCGATCGCTGGCGCTTCGAAATCGCCGCCTACCGGCTGGATGTCCTGCTGGGGCTGGGCATGGTCCCGCCCACGGTGGAACGGGCCTTCCAAGGACAGTGGGGGTCGCTCCAGCTCTGGATCGAAGACACCGAAAGCCTGAAAAACCGGCTCGCCCGCGGGGGCGATGTCCCCAGAGACCAGAACGAAGCCTGGAACCGCAAAGCCTATCTGGAACGGGCCTTCGACTCCCTGATCGCCAACGACGACCGCAACGTCAACAACATTCTGATCGGGGCCGACACCCGCATGATCCTGATCGACCATTCGCGCACCTTCCGGACGGCGGAGCCGTTCGACAAAACGCTCGTCTTCGGCGCCTCGGGCCTGCAGCGGACCAAGGACGGAACGGCCTATCTGTTTGTGCCGCTGACCCGGGCTTTCGTTGACAAGATTCGGGCTTTGGACGCCAAGTCGGTCAAAGACGCCGTCAAGGGCCGCCTGACGGGACGAGAGATTCAAGTCCTCCTGGCCCGACGGGATCTCGTCCTGAAGGAGATCGAGGGCCTCATCCGCGAGCGCGGCGAGGCCGCCGTGCTCTACT
>JAPKZJ010000135.1 GCA_026393855.1 Candidatus Aminicenantes bacterium | reverse complement strand
TGTTCAGAAGAGGATTCGGACGACGGCGATGCCCGCGCCGATGAGGTATAAGGCGGCCCCGGCCGCCGTCCAGAGGGTCTTGCGTCGGATGTCCGTCTTCAAGACGATGGTGAAAACGAAGATGGCCAAGGTGAACAGGGCGTTGAGCTCGACGAGCCGCCGGGCTTCTTGGCGCCGCTCCGTCGCCCGGGCCAGGAAGGGCGTGGGATCGACGGCTTTTTCGGTGGCCGCTTGGGCCCGCGTCGTCTCGCGGTAGCGGCGGTCCTCGAAGACGGGATGATCCCCATCGGTCTTCAGAAAGTCTGTGAAAAGCTGGGCGCGGCGAGCCCGGGCCCGGATCATCTCGGACTGCCACTCGTACTGCCAATGGGCCGGGACGTTGGGATTGTGGAGGTATTCCTCGTTGATGGCCTTGGCGTTCTCGCGGTGAACCAGGAACTCGCGGGCGTCGGTCAGGTTGGAAAAGATGTCGGCCGAGATCCAAAACTCGGTCGAGGCTTCGTCCAAACCCGCCGCGAGGGCGGCGCTGTCGGCCGCGGCGGCCTGGATGCCGACGCGGGAGGCCTGCCAGGAGACGAGGGCGGCCGTCGTCGCGGCCAGGGCGATGAGAACGGAAAGGCTGGTTTTAAGCCGGTCGGACGGGTTGGGTGGGGTCATGTGAAATCCTGGTTTGGATTTGCTTCCGCAGCGGTCCGGGAGCGTTTCTTAAGCTCCATCGGCTGGGTATCCATTGGGTTCATTTTTACCCCACCCCAGGGAGCGAATGCAAGGCGGGAATGCCGGGATGTCCATCGTTCCGGCGATCATGATATTATCCTCCCTAATGTCCCCCGCCGCCCCCGAATTCGTCCTGGTCAAGGCCTCGGCCGGGTCCGGGAAAACCCACGCTCTGACCCGCCGCTACCTGCGGCTCGCGCTGGCGGCCCCGGATTATGCGGAGGGGGAAGAGAGCGAGAGCGCCGGCCTGGGCGGAATCTTGGCTATTACCTTTACCAAAAACGCGGCCGGGGAGATGAAGGCCCGCATCCTGGATTGGCTCAAGGAAGCCTATTTCGGAAACCCCAAGCGTATCGCGCAGCTCCGCGAAGTCGTTCCGGTCTCGGCGGCTGCGTTTCCCAAGCTGGCCGGCCGGGCCATCGAGCGCATCCTGGTCGAATACGCCGATTTCCAGGTCGAGACGATCGACGGCTTCATGGCCTCGGTCTTCAAGGCCTCGGCCGTCGATCTCGGCTTTCCACCCGACTTCGAGATCGTCCTGGAGCATGCCGAGCTCATCGACTACGCCTTCTACCGGCATCTGCGTAACGTGCGGGCCGGCACGCCGGAGGCTGCGGACTTCGACGCCATTCTGGACTATCTCCTGCTCTATAAGGGCGAGGGCTCGACCTATGCATGGAACCCGACTCCCGAGATTCTGGAAAAGCTGACCGGATTCTACGCCCGGCTGACGGCGCGGGCGGGAGATCCCGTGATCGAAGACCGCGGGTGCGAGCTCGAGTCCGTCATCGTCCGGATCTCTGCCGCCGCCGACAAGCTTGAGGCGGCCATCGAGGGCTCGGGCCTCGAAAAGAGCGCGAAAGGGCATTGCTATTCCAGGATTCTTCCGGCCATCCGCGACAAGCGCTTCAGCGATCTCGTCGGGGCGAGCTTCAAGACGCTGCCGGTGAAAAAAGCCGGAGGCAAGAAAGCGGTCAAGAATCCCGCGGCGGAAGCCGTGGCCGGCGCTTGGCTTGGTCTCGAAAAGACCGTCAATAAATATGCCTCTCTTTATGCCCGCGACTTTTTCACCCCTTATCTTCGGGCTTACCGCTCGCTGGCCGGAACGCTCGACCGCGTCAAGCGCACCCAAGGAGTCGTCTTCCTTGAAGATATGTACCGCCAATTGGCCGGTTACATCCGCGAGGGCATCGTCCCCGACATTTATTTCCGGCTGGGCGAGCGCGTCCACCACTTCCTGATCGACGAGTTCCAGGACACCTCGCCCATGCAGTGGCTCAACCTGCGGCCGCTGGTTGAGGAATCCTTGAGCCTGGGCGGCAGCTTGTTCATCGTCGGCGACACCAAGCAGGCCATCTACGGCTTCCGCGACGCCGATTTCCGGATCATGCGGAATCTCGAGAAGGGCGACGACCGGTTCGCCTCCGTCCCCGAGCCCCGGGTCGAGGAGCTGCCGCTGAATTACCGCAGCGGGGAGGCCTTGGTCTCGTTCGTCAAAGATCGATTTCGGGACGTCCCTGAGGAATACCGCGAAGCAGCCGAGCTCAGCGGTCTGAATGATTTCCATCAGGATCCCAGCTCGGAGAACAAAGGCGCGGGTTACGTCGAATACGTCCTCCTTGACAAGGACGGCGGCCCGGCTGCGGGCGGCGACGATGCGGCGCACGATGCCGACGGCGACGCGGATCCCGAGGCCGACGGCGGACCCGAGAAAAGCCGGGTTCAGGATCTTATCCGCGATCTTCGCGCCCGCGGCTATGCTTTCTCCGACATCGCCGTCCTGACTTACAAAAACGAGTCGGTCGCCGCGATCTCCTCGTGGCTCAACGAACGGGACATCCCGTTTGTCCCCTACAGCAGCCTGGACATCCGCGGCCGCAAGGTCATCGGAGAGATCCTGGCTATGCTCCGCTTCCTGGATTCGCCCCCCGACGACCTGTCCTTTGCCACTGTCCTGCTGGGCGAGGCCTTCGAGCGCGCCGCAGGTGACGTCGCCCCGGCTGAAGAGCGCCGGCGGTTCCTTTTTGACAGTCGGCTGGCCGGACGTTCGCCGACCTATCCCGCCTTCCGCGACCGTTGGCCGGAGCCGCGCTGACCCGCTTCCTGGAGGCCGTCAAGGGCTTCGAGGGCCGGGGACGAAACGACCTGCGCGAGTTCCTGGAGTTTACCGGCGAGGAGGGCAAGGACGCCTGGACGATCGACGTCCCGGAGACGATCGATGCCGTCAAGGTCATGACCATCCACAAGGCCAAGGGGCTGGGGTTCCCGGTCGTTATCCTGCTTCTTTACGGCCAGCAATGGCAGGCGCCCGATTTCTATCTCGATGCCGGAGAGGGCAGCGAAGGCGGCGTTGATGGAGAAGAGCCGTCCGGTGTACAGGTTCTCAAGATCAACAAAGGCCTGGCCGAAGCCGACGAAAATCTGAAGCGCGTCTATGACGAGGCCCGCCGCCGGGACCAGGTCAACAATCTGAACACGCTTTACGTGGCCCTGACCCGGGCCGAATCCGAGCTCTATATCGTCGGCGTCAAGGGACCGCGGGGCAAGTTCCCGTTCGACCTCCTGGGCGGAGAATATCGCTCGTCTCCGAATTTGCCCCCCATTCGGCGGCCGGATCGGGAAGCGGCGGGTGAACGGGCCCCCCTCCGGCGCCTCGCCGGATTCTTCGACGCCGCGGCCGATCCACGCCAGAGCCTGAACGAGGAGAGCCGGCGGCGCGGCGAGTTCGCCCATCGGATTCTGGCCGAGATCGAATATGTTGCGGCGGGTTGGCCGGCGGAGGCCGCCGCGGCCGCCTCCCGCATCGACCCCCGTTTCCGGGCGGGCGCCTCGCCGGAGGCCGACGAAGACTCGGCCGGCCTGGTCGATGCGATCTCCGCTTTCTTCGGCCAGGCTCCGGCGGCCGGCTTTTTCGAGCCGCGCCCGGGCCGGCGCGTCCTGCGCGAGACCACCTTCTGCGACGCGGCCGGCCGGTCCGTCCGGATGGACCGGGTCGTCGTCGATCCCGACGCGGTCCACGTCATCGACTTCAAAACCGGCCGCGAGCCGGGCCTTGGGGATCGCGAGCAGGTTCTCGGCTATATCGGCATCGTCAAGGACGTCTTTCCCGGCCGGCCGGTGTATGGCATTCTGGCCTATATCGACAGGGCCGTCTGGGAGCCGGTCGAATGAGCGTTGGAATTGTCTCGCCGCGGGAAGGCCTGATCGCCTCCGTCCTGGCCCGCCTCACGCCGAAGGGCAAGGACTACTCGGGGCAGTGGGTTGTCTTCCCCGAGCGCCGGCCCGGGTATTACCTGCGCAAAGCCCTGGCCAAGCGCGAGGGCAGCGCCTTCCTCTCGCCGCGCATCGATTCCATGGACGCCTTCGTGGACCGGGTCTACCGGGAGCGGCTGGGGAGGCGCGACAAGTCGATCGACGCCCTCGATGCGGCTGCTCTCCTGTTCGAAATCCATCGCGATGCGCCGGGGCGGCTGGGCGGTGGACACTTCCTGACCGCGGACCAATTCTTTCCCCTCGGAACCAGGCTGTTCCGCGATCTGGAGGAGATGGCGGCCGGCTCGGTCAGCGGCGAAGCCCTGTCCCGCTCCGACGGCTGGTCGGACGAGAGCGTTCCCGAGGCCGCACGCCGGCGCCTGCAGTCGCTGTCGCTGTTCTACGAGCGGTTCTATGAGATTCTCGCCGGGCGCGGCTACTCGACGCCCGGCTCGCGGCTTCGCGACGTCGCCGCGGCCCTGGAGCCGGGCGTGTTCGCCGATATCGATCGGATCATCCTGGCCGGGTTCTTCCCGATCGCGGGCGGCGAAGCCGCCATCCTGACGGCGATGGCGGCATGGCCGAACGTCGATCTGCTCTTTCAGGCGGGGACAGGCGTCGGCGAGGCCTTGGATAGGATCGGGATCTCGGACCCCGGGCTTATAGCCGAAGCAATGAAAGTCGAGGCGGCGCCGCCGGAAGCGGTCATCGAATTTGTCGAGAGCCCCGACGCCCACGGCCAGGTCTTCGCCCTTAACGCCGCGATGGCGCCCGACCTGGCCGACCCGGCCGGCCTGGACGAGCACAGCGTCATCGTCCTGCCCGCCGCCGAAACCCTGTTCCCGCTCCACCAGCAAACCCTGGCCGCGCTGCCGGCCGAAGCCTATAACATCTCGATCGGGTATCCTTTGGCGCGGACGCCGATTTCCGGCTTCTTCGACCGCCTGCTCGAGCTCGTCCAATCGGCCGACGAGGAGGGAAGGGTCTATGCGCCGCATTACCTTCGGTTTCTGCTTCACCCTTATACGAAGAATATCTATTTGAACGGCCGGGCGGACCTGACCCGGGTCCTGATCCACGCCGTCGAGGACGAGCTTATCGCCCGCCGGACCAGGGCCTTTTGGAGCCTGGAGGAATTGCCGAACGATGCCGGCATCCGGGCCGCGGTCGCCGAACGCTCGCGCGGAGTCGAAAGCGCGCCGGACCCGGCCGCTTTCATGGCCCATCTGGCTTCGATCGATGCCGCCCTGATTGCCCCCTTCCGATCGATCCGCGACGTCCGCGAGTTCGCGTCCAAGCTGCGGGCGGCCCTGACCTTCGTCTACGACCACAGCACGGCCCGCCGTCACGTCTTCTTCCATCCCTACGCCGAGGCGTTCATGGACCGGCTGGAGGCCTTGGGCCGGTCTCTCCTCGGGCCGACGGTGTTCGAAGACCAGGCCAGCTACTTCAATCTCTTCCGCAAGGTCATCGCCGCCGGCTCCGTCCCGTTCGAGGGTACGCCCTTGCGGGGCCTGCAGGTCCTGGGATTCTGGGAGACGCGGGGCCTGCCGTTTCGCCAAGTGGCCATCCTCGACTTCAACGAGGACGTCCTGCCGGCCTCCCAGCGCGTCGATTCGCTGCTCCCCTTCGCCGCCCGCCGGGCTCTTGGCCTGCCTACCTACCGGGACGTCGAGCGCCGGGTCGAATATTATCTCGACACTTTGCGGCGGGGAGCCGAGCGGGTCCGCATTTTCTACGTCAAGTCCAAGGATCGCGAGCCCAGCCGCTTCGTGGAGAAGCTGATTTGGGAGCGGCAGAAGAGCCTGCGCGAGCCCCGGGCCTCGAAGCTCGTCCGCAAGGTTCGTTACCAGGTTGCCTTGCAGACGCCGCCGCTTCTGCCTGCGGCCAAGAGTCCCGAGGCCGCCTCTTTCCTTCGGACATTCGTCTATTCGGCGACCGCTCTCGATACCTATCTCCGCTGCCCGCTCCAGTTTCACCGACGGTACGTTTTGGGACTGCGGGAGCGCGAAGAATTGGGCGAGGAGATGGAGGCCAAGGACATCGGGTCCTTCGTCCACTCCATCCTGGAGGAGTACTTCGGGCGATTCGTCGGGCGACGCCTGCGCGCGGCGGCCCTCGACGCCGCGGCGATGGAGGCTCTGATCGATCGTCGCTTTGCGGAGAGCTTCGGGCCGGACCTGAGCGGCGGGCTTTATCTGATGAAGCGCCAGACCCGGGCCCATCTGCTCGAATTCCTGACCGGCTACCAGAAGCCGATCCTCGACGGTCTGGAGGCCGCGGGGAAGGACCTCCGCATCCCTTCCCAGGACCGAATCTGCGATTTTGTCGTCCCGAGCCCTGGCGAAGCAAGGGCGTGGGGACCTGTTTTCAGAAGAGGGCTTTCATCTGACCGCCAAGTGCGACCGGCTCGAGCTGCGCGGCGACGACCTTTTCGTCCTGGATTACAAGACTTCGGGCCGGACGACCTATCTCGGGATCGCTTTTGACAAGCTCGACCTCGAAGATCGCCTCTCCTGGGCCGAACACGTCGCCAGCCTTCAGCTTCCCTTCTACCACCTCGTCTTGGCCGGGGTGCCGACGGCGGCCTTGGCGGGAACAATCGAGGGGGAGAGCCAAGACTTGGCCGAGGCCGACGGCGAGCCGTTCGCCCCGGCCCGGAACGCCTCTAATAATATCCAGTGCGTGTTCGTCATGCTGGGGCGGAACCGCCTCGGCCCGGGCATCGAATTTCCGGCTTTCGGGGGCGGCAAAACGATGAAGGATCTGGACAAAATCCTGTCTTCGCCGGACGCCCCGATCGCGGAGAAAGAAAGAGCTTTGGGGGAGCGGACGAGACTCGAGGCCTCGCGAGCCTCCCTCACGGAGCACCTGATAGGCCGGTTGCTGGATGAGATCGTTGATCCGGATCGTCCTTTCGACCCGACCCTGCGCCGTTCCGATGCCTGCGAGCGCTGCCCGTACGCGGCGCTGTGCGGGCGTTGACATCCCCCCGGGGCAATATTAGATTGAAAGAGCCTCTTCCATTCCGTGTGAGTTGGTGAAAGGAGTCCATGATGAACGCGATGCGAACCCGCCGTCTGCCCGTCATTTCCACCCTGGTTGTGCTCCTGCTTTTCGCCGTGACGGCTTCCGCCCAGGAGAAGGTGGACCTCACGATGATGCAGAGGATCCGGGCCGAAGGGCTGGGCAGTTCGTCCAAGGTTATGGACTATTTGAGCTGGCTGTCCGATGTCTACGGACCCCGGCTCTCCGAATCACCCCAATACCGGGAAGCCGGCCGCTGGGCCGTTAAAACCCTGACCGACCTCGGGTTGGTCAACGCCAAGATGGAGCCGTGGGGCCTTTTCGGCCGCGGCTGGCAGCTCAAGAGGTTCTATGGGGCCATGACCGCGCCCCAATACATGCCCCTCATCGGCTTCCCCAAGGCCTGGACTCCGGGAACGAACGGCGTCATTAAAGGCGAGGCGGTGCTGATCGACGCCAAGACCGTCGCCGATCTCGACAAATACAAAGGCAAGCTCAAGGGGCGGATCGTTCTCATTCAGCCCGAACAGCCCGTGGCCTTGAAATTCAGCCCCGATGCCAAACGGCTGGGCGAAGCCGACCTGAAGGGCTTGGTTCTGGCTCCGGAGCCGGGCGGCGAAGCGGCCTATGCGAACCGGATGGGGGAGATGATGGTCCGGCAGCAGGTCCAGGCCGCGACGATCAAGCTGGTGCGCGAGGAGGGCGCGGCCGTCGTCCTGGAGACCAGCCGCGGCACGGACGGCACGGTCTTCGTCGCCTCCGGCGGCTCCCAGATGGTCGGGGCGGTTCCGGTGGCGCCCTCGGTCGTTGTGGCGGCCGAGTCCTACAACCGGATGGTCCGCATCCTCCAGAAGAAAGTCCCGGTCAGCCTGGAGATCGAGGTCCAGGCCGAATTTACCGACGCGGATACTCAAGGCTACAATATCGTGGCCGAGATCCCGGGGACGGACAAGAAGCTTAAAGACGAGATCGTCATGCTGGGCGGCCACTTCGACACCTGGCATTCCGGCACCGGGGCTACGGATGACGGCTCCGGCTGCGCCGTGGCGCTGGAAGCCTTGCGCATTCTCAAGGCGCTCGGAGTCCAGCCCCGCCGGACGATCCGGGTGGCGATGTGGGACGCCGAGGAGCAGGGCCTGATCGGCTCCCGGCAGTACGTCGGAAACCACTTCTATGACCGAGCCAAGAAAGAAAAGAAGCCCGAGTACGATCGCTTGGCGGCCTACTTCAATTACGACAACGGCAGCGGCAAGATTTTGGGCGTGTACGCCCAGAGCAATCTATTGGTCATGCCCATCTTCGAGGCCTGGCTGCAGCCGTTCCGCGATTTGGGAGCGGCCACGGTGACGGCCCGCAACACCAGCGGCACCGACCACTTGTCGTTCGACGGCGTCGGCTTGCCCGGATTCCAGTTCATCCAGGACGAGCTGGAATACGACGCGCTGACCCACCATTCGAACATGGACGTCTACGATCACGCCTCGCGGGGCGATCTGATGCAATCGGCGACGATCATGGCCGCCTTTGTCTACAACGCGGCCATGCGCGATGAAAAGCTGCCGCGCAAGTTCTTCGATCCCGCCGTCCCGGCCCGGATGTTCTGACCCGGGCCGGCCGACGGCCGGCTCCGGCTACTTGGCCTTCTCGGCCTCCAGGGCGGCGGCATAGCCGGGGTTGGTCCACTTGAAGGGGAGGGTGCCGTATTCTTTCCCCATCGGGTTGGCCTTCTCGTAAAGGACGTCCTTGAGAATCCATTTGCCCGTGACCGCCTTCTCGTTCGGGGTCATGATCTGGAGCTCGATCTTCCCTCCGGGCGGAATGGGCGAGATGTCGGCGTAGCCGGCGTCCGCGATGGTGTCGGGCAGGGCTTTGCCCTCGGTGTCGAAGAAGATGACCGTGCCCCCGATGGCCGAGATCGGGGAACTGGACAGGTTGGTCACCGCCATCGTGAACGTCGGCGCCACCGGGCTGATGCCCTTGCTCATGGCGCCCGCCTCGATCGGGGCTTTGCCGGCGGCGATGAGATCGGCGATCGGCGTGCCGGCGGGCTTCTCCTCGCCCTTTTTGCAGGCGGCGAGAGACCCTAGCACCAAAGTGGCGGCCACACAAGCGATCAGGATCTTTTTTTTCATCAAACGCTCCTTTTAAGCCCGCTCGATATCCCGGGCTGAAGCCCGGGTATTTATAGGGCTAATACTGAGCGGCGCTTATAACCCGATTTGCAGATCGGGGTTTGGCGCCGCGAATGTATCAATCGGGCATGGTGTAAACGTAGCGCGAACCCTTCCAGACCATGAAGCCGACGAAGTCCGTGCGGGCGGCGAATCCGACCTGGATTTCCCCGTCCCCCAGGTTCTTGAGCAAGAGGTTGCGGAGGTTCTCGGCCCCGCCGACGGGCTTGACGGCTTTGGGAAACCGCTCGATGCCGACGGTCTTCCAGGCACCGCCGTCCATTTCCAGGATCAGCACGAATCCCTTGTAGTCCCCGTCGATCGGCTCCAGGCTTCCCAATCCGGCCAGGGCGATCTCGGGCTTGCCGTTGCCGTTGAAATCCCCCCGCAGGAGATACACGCCTCCGCTCTCCTCGGTCAGGCGCCTCTCCTCGGGTTTGTCGGCTGCGAACAGCGTCAGGTGCTCGGACTTGAAGAGCACGGCCTGGGGATACTCGGGCATGTGGATTCGGACAAACGCATCGTCGATCACGACCTCGGCCGATTCGGTCTTGGCCGCCGGTTCCGGCCGAGAGGCCTTGCGGCAAGCTCCCGCAACCAGGAGCGAGGCGCCCGCCGCGAGAGCGACGGCGATTTTGCGGACGATCATGGGCGCGCCTCCTCCGGTTCCGGACTTGACGATCCATTCATATGGCAGAGGGCTCGGCCTGTCAAGCGCTGCGCCGCGCCGACCCGGCCCCCGCATATAGTGGTTCACCTTTCATCTCCGGGAAACGCGGCCAAAGGTATCGGCCCGGCGGCTTCGGCCTCTTCTCGCCTTTTCCCACAGCTCTCTTCGGCGCCTCAGCGCTTCGCAGCCCTCGTTGGGACGTCGCTTCGACGGTTCCCGCGAGGGCGGAACTCCGCATTCCAGATCGCCCGGTCTTGGCGGCCTCCCCACTCCATTTCGATACGTTCGCGGCGCTCTAACCCCGATTTTCAAATCGGGGGATAAAGCGCCGCTCAGTATTAACCCTGTTAATACCCCGGGCTTTAGCCCGTGGTATCGAGCGGGTTTATTCCGATAGATGGTCGCGTGCTCAAACAGCCCTCGGCGCCTGGCCGGAGCCAGGTTCCCTCAGAGAGTTGTGGAAAAAGGCGCCGGCCTCGCAATTTCGCCGTTGGTCGATACCCTTGTCCGCGTTCATTTCCCGGAGATAGGAGATGATCCTGTATAATAGGGCCGGCCTTCTTCTCCGGAGAAGGCGAAAGGAATCCAGCCATGGAATACCGCCATCTCGGCCGTTCGGGCCTCAAAGTTTCGGCCCTCTCTTTCGGGACTTGGGTCACCTTCGGCGAACAGATCGATGAAGCGGGGGGGGCTGCCTGCCTAAAAGCCGCCTACGACGCAGGCGTCAACTTCTTCGATACGGCCGAGGGCTACGCCGGCGGACGGGCCGAGACGATGCTGGGCGTCCTCATCCGCCGCTTCGGCTGGAAGCGGTCCGATTTGGTCGTCTCGACCAAGATCTTTTGGGGCGGCGGCGGCCCGAACGATACCGGCCTGTCGCGCAAGCATATCCTCGAGGGGACGGAGGCGTCGCTCCGCCGACTCCAGATGGACTATGTCGACCTCCTGTTCTGCCACCGGCCCGACCGGGAGACGCCGATCGAGGAGACCGTACGGGCTATGTCCCATCTCGTGGATCGCGGCAAGGCCCACTACTGGGGTACGAGCGAATGGAACGCCGAGCAGATCCGGACGGCCTACGAGATCGCCCGCCGCGAACATCTCGTTCCGCCGACCATGGAACAGCCGCAATACAATATGTTCGTCCGGGAATTCGTGGAAAAAGAGCTCAGCCCGCTTTACGACGACTACGGGTTGGGGACCACGACCTGGAGCCCTTTGAACAGCGGCTTTCTGAGCGGCAAATACTTGAAGGGCATTCCCGAGGGGTGCCGTCTCACCCTGCGCGGCTACGGCTGGCTGAAGAAGCGGTTCGAGGGACCGGAGGCCGTGGCGAAGACGGCCAAAGTCCGCAAGCTGGCCCGCATCGCCGGCGAGCTGGGCGTACCCATGTCTCAGCTCGCCATCGCCTGGTGCCTGAAGAATCCTCGGGTCAGCTCGGTGATCACCGGCGCCTCCAGAGCCGAGCAGGTCGTGGAAAACATGAAGGCGCTCGATGTCGTCCCGCTCCTGACCGGGGAGGTTATGGCCCGCATCGAAAAAATATTGGCCAACGCTCCTGTCCCCGAGACCAATTTCCGATAGGGGTCAGGTCTTAAGATATAAGTTTTCTCGTCGATGGGGCATAGCCGGATTTGACTTTCGGCCTCCGGGGGCCTATCTTCTACCCTCATGATCAGCGATTGGCGCGCGCCGGCCGGACTCAAAGGCTCTTCCATGGGCTGGGCTTTGCTGGCCGGCTTTATCTTCCTCGCCGTCTTGGCGCCGCCGCTTCTGCTGCCGCTGCTGTTTGTCCTGGCGCTCGTCGTTCTGCTGATCGCGGTGGATTTCCGGCCCGGTTTCGCCGCCGCCGCCGCCGTCCCCTCGGCGCCCCGCCTTCTCTCTTCGCGCGCCCCGCCTTCGCGCTGACCTCCTCTTTTTCTTCTCCACCCTACTCTCCTGGAGGTCACGCATGCCGAAACAAGCTAATGAACGTCGCCGCCTGAAGGGCGCCAAAAAAGCCTACGACCGGATCGTCGGGAATCCCGTGGAAACGGATCTTTCCCCATACCTCGAAGCCGTTTCCCGGATCAAGGCGCTCGACCTGCGCCGGGAAGCCGACGGGGAGCTGCAGGCGAGGGCGGCCCGCCTCCGGGCCCAGGCCCTCGAGGCTCCCGAGCCGTTGTTCGCCGAGACGCTCCCGCCGACCGACTTCGAGATCGAAGCCTTCGCCCTCGTTCGCGAAGCCTCCCACAGGACGCTCGGCCTCGATCCCTTCGACGTCCAGATGATCGCCGGCTTGGCCATGGCCCGCGGCCGTCTGGCCGAGCTGCCGACGGGGGAGGGCAAGACCCTGGCCGCCGTATTCCCCGCCTTTCTCCATGCCCTCTCCGGCGGCGGCGTCCATGTCCTGACCTTCAACGACTATCTGGCCCGACGGGACGCGGCTTGGATGGGCCCGGCTTTTCGGTTCCTCGGACTGTCGGTCAGCTGTGTCCAGGAAGGCATGGAGCCGGGCGCTAAGCGCGAGGCTTACGGCTGCGACATCACCTACGCCACGGCCAAGGAGGCGGGCTTCGACTTTCTCCGCGATCGGATCGCGGAGACTCCCGCCGGCCTGGTCCACCGCTCGTTTCGCTTCGCTCTCGTCGACGAGGCCGATTCCATTCTGGTCGACGAAGCCCGCATCCCCCTCGTCATCTCGGGGGCCGAAGATCGGGCGGTCTGGGACGCGGCGAGGCTTGCGGCCGTCGTTCGCCGGCTCGTCCCGGGCCGCGATTTCGAGACCGACGACGAACATCGCAACATCTTCCTGACCGACGCCGGTATCGCGGCGGCCGAGGCTGCCCTCGGCGTTTCCGACCTCTATGGGGAGGGCAACCAGTCCCTTCTCGAGGCCGTCTACTGCGCCCTGCACGCCGAAAGTCTGCTGCGGCGCGATATCGATTACATCGTCCGCGACGGGCGGATCGCCATCATCGACGAGTTCACCGGGCGGGTCGTGGAGAAGCGGCATTGGCCGGACGGCCTGCAGGCGGCCGTTGAGGCCAAGGAGGGGCTGAAGCGCAAGACCGAAGGGCGCATTCTCGGTCAGATCACGCTGCAGCATTTCTTCCGGCTTTACCCGCGGCTGGCGGGGATGACCGCCACGGCCCGACCCGCGGCGGCCGAGTTCCATGAGTTCTACGGTCTGCCCACTTTGATCGTGCCGCCCCACGTTCCGAGCTGCCGGATCGACGTCCCCGACGCGGTCTTTTCCCACCGCCAAGCCAAGCGGCTGGCCTTGGTCCGCGAGATCGCCTCCGCCCACGCCGCGGGCCGTCCCATCCTGGTCGGCACGGCCTCGGTCAAGGAGTCCGAGGAATTGGCCGCCGATCTGCGGGCGGGGGGTGTGGGCTGCGCCATCCTCAACGCCCGCAATGACGAGCATGAAGCCGCCGTCATCGCCGACGCGGGCCTTCCGGGATCGGTGACGATCTCCACCAACATGGCCGGGAGGGGCATCGATATCCGGCTCGGCGGCGCGGATGAGCGGCGGCATGCCGAGGTCACGGCCCTGGGCGGCCTCTATGTCATCGGGACCAACCGCCACGAAAGCCTGCGCATCGACCGCCAGCTGCGCGGCCGCGCCGGGCGCCAGGGCGACCCGGGTGGAACCCGGTTCTTCATCAGCCTAGAGGACGATCTTTTCGATCGCTACGGTTTGACCAAGGTCTTTCGGGCCCGGCACCGGATCGAGCCGCGGGACGAGGAGATCGGGACCGGCCCCATCCGGCGGGAGATCGAGCATGCCCAGCGGGTCATCGAGGGCCAGAACTTCGACATCCGGCGGCAACTGACCAAATATTCGACCCTGATCGAGATGCAGAGGCGGATTCTTCACGATCGGCGGGACGCCCTCCTGCGGGCCGAGGCGGGGGAGGAGGCTTGGCCGCTCGGTCTCTTCGGCGAACGGGATCCCGAGCTCTTCCGCGGTGCGGTCGCCCGCCTCGGCCCGGCCGCCTTGGCCGCGATCGAGAGCCGGGCGGCGCTCTATCATCTCGACCGGGCCTGGGCCGATCACCTGGCCTGGGTCCAGGATACCCGCGAGAGCATCCACTTGGTCAGCCTGGGCGGGCGGACGCCGATCGACGAGTTCCGCAAGCAGGCCACGGCCGAGTTCCTGGCCTTGCGCGAACGGATCGCGGCGTCGACGGCCGCCGACACGGCCGCGATCGTCGGGTCCGCCGGAAACGAGGCGGCCGGCATCGAGCGTCTCAAGGGGCCGTCGTCGACCTGGACCTATCTCATCAACGAAGATCAGTTCGGCTGGGGATTGGAGATGATCAAGGGCAAGAACATCGGCTTCGCCGCGATGGGAGCCGCCGCTTTCGGCCCCCTGCTTGTCCTGACCCTGCTCATGAAGCGCTTCTTCCGGCGCAAGCCTAAGACAGCGGCTCCATCGCCGCCCGGTTCTCCGCCGGTTCAGTAGAGCACGGCGGCCTCGCCGCGCTCGCGGATGAGGCCCTCGATCTCCTTCAGGACGAGATCCCGTCGGGCCAGGAGGACTTGAATCTCTCGTCCCGTCAGGCGGCCCTTGACGGCGTCTTTGACCGACTTGGCGTCCA
>JAPKZJ010000134.1 GCA_026393855.1 Candidatus Aminicenantes bacterium | reverse complement strand
GCCTCGACCGATGCGGATGTCCGGCCACGGCTGCGGCGGCTGGGCCGGGAACAGGCCGGCCGGTTTGCCTGGCCCGAGGTTGCGCGGCGTGTGCAAGCCCTCTATAATGATCCCAGCATAAGGCCGGTATAATGGTTTCCAAGTCGCGTTGCCGTCTGTTCGGTCTCGACATCGACAACTTGTCGATGGGCGAGACCCTTACGGCCGTCGAGCGGCTCGTCCGGACCGGCCGGCCGGGCCTGGTCGTCACTCCCAATGCCCAGCATATCTCCGTCCTGCGGAGGGATGCGGAATTTCGGGCGGCTTATGCCGGAGCGGACGTCATTGTCGCCGATGGCCTCCCCCTCATCTGGCTGTCGCGCCTGATCCGCTGTCCTCTGAAGGAGCGGGTTGCGGGGGCCGATATCCTGCCCGCCTTTGCCGCCGTCGCGGCCCGGAAGGGCTACCGTCTGGCTTTCCTCGGTGCCGCGCCCGGGATTGCCGCCCGGGCGGCCGAAATCCTGGCCGTAAAAAACCCGGGCTTGCGTGTCGTGATGACGCTTTCGCCGCCAGTCGGCTTCCACGATGATCCGGTGGCCAACGCATCGGTCGTCGCGGCGATCAAGAAGGCTGGCCCGGACGTCCTATTTGTCGGACTGGGAACGCCCAAGGGAGAGGTCTGGGCCTGGAAGAATAAGGCTGCGGCCGGAGTTCCGGCTACGGTATGCGTCGGGGCCGCTTTCGACTTCATCACGGGCGTTCAGAAGCGGGCTCCCTTGGCCATGCAGCAGGCCGGGTTGGAATGGATCTACCGGCTCTTTCGCGATCCTTATAGGCTGTGGAAGCGGTATACGCTCGGCAACATTCATTTTCTGTATCTGGGAGCATTGGAAGCCGCGCTTTCCGTTCTAAGGAGGTCAGCGCGCTCTCGCATCGATAAAGGTCGGGATTGAACCGCCGAGCCGCATGGACGGGGCTTGATGGCCCTCAGTTTCTCTTAGCGGCCACGGTCGTCGGCCTTCTCATTCGCTTGCTGAATCTCGGCGGGAAAAGCCTCTGGCTCGATGAGGCGTTCAATATCGCCGTCGTCAAAACGGGGCTCAAGGCCCTTTGGACACAGACGTTCGAGACCCATCATCCGCCGCTGCACTTCATCCTGCAGAAGCTCTGGATGCAAGGCGGCGAGGGAGAATTCTGGCTCCGCCTCCTGCCGGCGCTATGCGGGGCGGCGGCCGTCCCCCTGGTCTATTTCTTCGGCAAGAAGGTGGCCGGAAAGAACGCCTCGCTGACGGCCGCGGGTCTTGTCGCCTTGTCCCCCTTATTGGTCTGGTACTCGCAAGACTTTCGCCCTTACAGCTTCGTCGTCGCCCTCGGCTTGGCGGCCATGACGGCGGCGGTGTATCTGTTCCTGAAGCCGGGTCTGCTTACGGGCATCGTCTTTGCGGTCGGCATGGTCGCGGCCTTCTACACCCATTATGCGCTGCTTTCCCTCATCCCGCTTCAAATACTGCTTATCGTCTTCCTGAAAACACGGGGGAAGATCGAAGCGCACGGCATTTCCTATTGGCTTTTCGGCTTGGCTGCGGCGGGCATCGCGTTTTTCCCTTGGTTGAAAACGCCGGCGGCGAGGGCTTTCTTCAGCGTCCTTAAAACCGGTTCCTATCCCGGGCAAATGCTGACCAAGGGGCTTGGCATCGGAACCACGACCCTGGTTTTGCTCATGATCGCGGCAGGCTATCTGGTTTTGGTTGCCGGAATTCATGTGATTCGATGGTCCGCTGAAAAAAGAAAAATCGGAAGACAAGCGAAGCGTGAGGGCGCTGGAGCCAACGTGACTTTGGGGGTCCTGTGGCTTGTTTTCCTGGGCTTGTCGGTGATGCCGCGGGGCTACTCGATTAAAAAGCAAATCGCCCTCTTCGTGCCGTATGGCATGCTCTTGATAGGCTGCGGCTGGCCATGGGAGCGAACGAATCGGAAGAAGATCGCAGCC
>JAPKZJ010000133.1 GCA_026393855.1 Candidatus Aminicenantes bacterium | reverse complement strand
TTTTACCGGCCAGGACCTCTTCAACCAGATCGACGGCGGAGCCGAGCTCTTTCTCGAGTTCGGGTTCGCCAGGATGCGCCTGCAGGCCTTCGCCCGGGGCAAGTCTGAGCTGACTCTTAACGCTTACGAGATGGAGAGCGCCGCCTCTGCTTTGGGCATCTACTTGATGAAGATGGGGAAGGAAACGCCTTTTGCCGAAGTCGCGGCCCGCAATTCCAGCGAAGAAGTCCAGTTGACGGTCGTCAAAGGCCGCTTTTTCGTCCAAGTCGACAACCTCGGAGACGTCCCCGCCGCCAAAGCCGAGGCCGTGGCCCTGGCCAATACCTTTCTAGCCGGGGTCCCTATGGGCTTCAGCCTTACTTCACGTTCGGGGAAGGGGATATCCTCGGGCTCGGCGGGAAGGTTTTTGGTGCCTTGGCCGAATATCGGATGCCCGACGGGATGTCGTTCACCCGTTTGATCGTTCCTTATCCGGACCGGGAAACGGCTTCCGCGGCCCTGGCTTTTCTGCGGGCCAACCTGGACAGCTACATCAAAGTCACGTCCGACCGAGCCGACGGCTTCGATTTCGCGGATTTCCAGTCCCAGGCCGGGAAAGTGAGGAAGGAAGCCGGCGTTTTGGACATCCGGTTCAAGCTGAAGGCCGGCCTGCCCGTCGGGGGAACAATCCCGGCCGGGGATTGACAGGCCGCCGGCTCGGCTTAAGCTGTGAGAGAGAGCCGCGGAGCCGTTCTAGCGAAGCAACGGGAAGAAGGGGCATCGGATGGCAGTTCTTAAGCGTTGGACGGTTATTCTGGTCATGGGATGGGGGTTGGTTCTCGCAACAGGCGCCGAAGAGAACCGACGAGTACAATTCGGCCTTACGGGGGGATGGGCCTGGGGGACGAGCTGGGAGTTCGGCTGGAAGTTCCGGGGGCACTCCAATCAATACGATGGACTCAGGTATCATCTCGGCGCCTTCGCCCAGCTGCCGCTTGTGCGTCCTTTCGGGGCGCAGCTGGCTGTTGACTACCAGGCCGCGAGAAACGAGATGACCTGGTACTTCAGCGTGCCCGGCCCAGTCTATTCCTCCGCCGAGCCGTTCCATTTCCTCTCAGTCTCCTTAAACGTCGTCGTTGAACTCCCGATCGGAAGACGGTGCGGGATCTATGCCCTGGGCGGCGGAGGTCCGTCCTGGGGAGATTGGGTCAACCACTTCGAAGGGATCTATTTCCATGTCGACGGAGGGCTGGGTGTCCGCTTGGCGTTGTCTCCGAAGCCGCAGTCTCCGTTCCTGATTCTGGGCGGAGTGTTCCGGCACCTGTTCGATACGGGCGATTGGTCGTCCTTGAAAGCTTCGTATCTTCGGTTTCTCATCGGGATCGGGATTTGACGCGTACCGGCGGTCCGCTCCATTGGGGGACCGATCTCAGCGCCGAAATCGCCCTTCATCCTAAAGGCCCGTTCTGGCTGGGGTTTGAGATCGGGTTCCTTTCCGCCGGCCGATCGAGCCAGCGGACGTCGGAGAATGAGGAATATTGGCCGGGGGGAGTTATTACGGGCGATGGCGGGAGACCCTGCGCCTTTGCTGGAAGCTCGGCCCCCGCGTCTGGATCTCGGTCGAGGTCCTGGCTCGATACGCCGTCCTGAACGGTCCGAAAGGCCGATTGACTGCGAACGCTATCGTATCGGATGGTTCGGTCTTTTGGTGCGGCGCGGGTCGCGGTCTTGAGATCGCCGCTGCCGATCATCGTCGTGGCCATTAATGCCCCCCGCGGGGCTTGATCATCGACTCGCATTTCCAGCCCTTTTCCCGCGTTCGGTTTCAGTCGTTTGCCGGACGGATGGCCCGCAGCGAGATCGCCGTCGCGGCGGCCAGGATGACCGCCCCCCCGAGCAAAGTTCGAGCGGAGGGCGCCTCTCCCAGAAAGGCCAGGGCCAAAACGATCCCGTAGACCGGCTCGAGCGAGGCGATGATGCTGGCGGTCAGGGCCGGAATGATCCGCATCCCGTCGATAAACAGGGTATGGGCGCCGGCCGTGCAGACGATGCCGAGCATCGCCAGGAGCCCGATATCCCCGGCCGAAAGGACGGGACGGATGATGAAAAGCGTGGGCAGGAGGACCAAAGCGGCGATGGCGTCCTGCCGGAAGGCGATGACGACGCTGTCGTAGCGGGCCGTCAGCCGCCGGTTGAGGACGCTCAACAGGGCGAACGTCAGGCCGGCCCCGAGCCCGAGGATGACTCCCCGGAAGACGCTCTCCGTCCAGGAGAAGCGGGGGATGATCAGGAAGATACCCAGCCCGCACAATCCGGAGAAGAAGAGCGAATATGAATCGAGCCGCTTCTTGGACAAAGCCGGCTCCAAAAAGGCCGTGAATACAGGGAAGCTCGAATAGGCGAGAAGCCCCACGGCCACAGTCGAAACCTGGACCGAGAGAAAGAACAGCGTCCAATGGCCGGCCAGCAATATCCCCAGGCCGGCGAACAGCCATTGGTCGCCGCGGGATATCCGCCGCCGCGGGCCGCCCCGGACGAGCAGGACGAGCCCCAAGGCCAGGCTGGCGAAGACGACCCGGCCCAGGACGATGATCAGGGGGGAAACGGCCAGCCACTTGCCGAACAAGCCAGCCAGCCCGAAAAGGAGCACGGCACCGTGGATTTCAAGGAGGGGATAAGTCCGGCCGGTGCGGTTCATTTAATCAGCCCGAGGAGGGTGAACAATCCAAGAAGAACCGGCTGGTGGATGACGTAAATCCACAGCGAATAGCGGCCCGCAATGTTGACTAGCGGAACGGGAGACAGGGGCGGCAAGAGGCTTTGCCTCGGGCTATAGAATGCCTTGCCGGCCGCGGCCCCGACCAGGAACACGCCGAACCAGGGGAGGAGGGGGAAATAGTCGAACGACGAGAAGGTGTCGCTGAAGACGCCGAAGGGCAGGAGCCAGTCAAACCGGATAGGCACGTTTTTGAGGGCCAACGGGACAGTGATCGTGAGGCCGAAGATAAAGCCGGCCGCCGCCAGGCAGGTCAGGGGCTTGGCCCGTTCCAGGATCAGGCCGTAGAGCAGGAGGCTCACTCCGAGGCAATGGAGGATGCCGAAGAAGATCGTTTCCTCGCGGTTGAAGACGAAGCTGGCCGCGGTGACCAGCAGGGCCACCGCCAGCAGCTTGAGCCCCCGGCGGATATTGGAGCGGGTCAAGGTTCCGCTGATCCCGCAAAGGGCCACGAAGAGCCCGGCGAAGAAGCTGACCAGGAACTGAAACGGAGGGGATTGAAGGTTGACCCGGATTCCCAGAACCGTGCGGACCCCGGCCAGCTCGACCAGGTCGTAGCCGAAGTGATAGGCCACCATCAGGAGGATGGCGACGCCGCGCAGAAAGTCGATCTCCCAGATCCGATTCCCGGCCTTGGCGGGAGGCAAGGGCCGTTCGATCGATAGGGCCATGGGGATGTGTTCTCAGCCGAATTATAGCGGGTCCGGGCGGCGGACTCCAGGCCGAAAATGTCTTTGCGGCCGCCCGCGGACCTGTGATAATCTATAGCGTCCCGGAACAGACGGATCGCCCTGTCCCGAGGGAATCAACAGGCTCATGCAATACTTGGTTTACGCCCGCAAGTACCGGCCGAAGACGTTCGAGGAGATGATCGGCCAGAAGGCCGTCGTTCGCACTCTGCAGAACGCCCTTGCTAATAACAGGATAGCCCAAGCTTATATCTTTTCCGGCATGCGCGGCGTCGGCAAGACGACCGCCGCCCGCATCCTGGCCAAGGCCCTCAACTGCGAGAAGGGGCCGACCCCGACCCCCTGCAACGTCTGCGAGAGCTGCCGCGAGATCGATGAGGACCGCTCCCTGGACGTCCTGGAGATCGACGGAGCCTCAACACGTGGCATCGATGACATCCGCTCGCTCCGCGACTCGGTCCGCTACAAGGCCATGCATAGCCGGACTAAAGTCATTTATATTGACGAGTTCCATCAGATAACAGGACCTGCTTTTCAAGCCCTTCTTAAAACGCTCGAGGAGCCTCCTCCACAGACGGTCTTCATCTTTGCCACGACCGAGTTCCACAAAGTCCCGGCTACCATCGTTTCCCGCTGTCAGCACTTCGAGTTCAAGCGGGTTTCCCACCGCGAGATCGTCAACCACCTTAACGTCATCGCCGGCAAGGAGGGCCTGACCGTCACGCCCTACGGCCTGGGGCTGATCGCCGAAGCTTCGGAGGGGTCCATCCGCGACGCCCAGAGCCTGCTGGACCAGGCGGTGGCTTTCTGCGGCGAGACGATCGGCGACGCCGAGATCAAGGAGATCCTGGGAGTCGTCAGCCGCGACCTTCTGTTCGCCTTCTCCGCGGCCGTGCAGGACGGGAGGGCGGACCTGGTCTTCGGACTGACCGAGAAGGCGGTCGAGGCGGGCCACGACTTGCGCTTCTTTTACAAGGAGCTGGTCCAGCACTTCCGAAACCTGCTTTTAGTGCGCACGGTCGAAGCGGCCCAGGACCTCCTGCTTGTCGCCGCCGAAGACATGGTCCGGCTTAAAGCCGAGGCCGAGAAGGCGCCCCCCGAGGAATGGCTGCGGCGCCTGCAGGCCCTGCAGGCGGCCGAGGGCGGACTCAAGTTCGCTTCCCATCCCCAGATTTATTTCGAGACCGTCATGGTCCGTCTCTGCCACTTCCGCCGGCTCGTCGCCGTGCAGGACATCCTGCGGGAGATCGAGATCCTCAAGGCGGGAAGCGGGGACGGGGGGACCGGTCCGCGCCGGAACCCGGCCGCGGATTCTCCTCGGCCGGCCCCGCGGATGACCCCGATCCCCACGGCGACGATCCGGACCGGCCCCGCGCCGGCCGGGCCGCGGCCCGAGCCGCCCGCGCCGCGCGCGATCCCCGCCGCGGAGCCCCGCCCGCCCGCCCGGACCGCCGAACCGGCGGCCCCCGCGCCCGGCCGCGATTCCGACCGGGAGGCGGCCCTCAAGGACCCTTCCCTGCGCCTGTTCATGGACAAGTTCAAGGCCCGCATCGTGTCCGTGGACAACAAGCCCAAGCTGCCGGACGAGGAGACCTGACATGATGAAAGGCATCGGCGACCTCAATAAAATGCTCAAGACGGCCAAGGAGATGCAGGAGCGGATGCAGAAGGAGATGGCCGAAATGCGGGTTGAGGGAACAAGCGGAGGCGGCATGGTCGTCCTGACCGTGGACGGCCAGAAAAACCTGATGTCCCTCAAGCTCGACCCCGAGGTTGTCAACAAGGACGACGTCGACATGCTCCAGGACCTCATCGTGGCCGCCTTCAACGACGCCGCGGCCAAGGTCGACGATCAGATGTCGCAGAAGATGGGGGCCATGGGTGCGGGGCTTAAAATCCCGGGGATGTCCTGATGACGGAAGCCGCCCAGCCGCTGAACCGCCTGATCGAAGAGCTGCGGCGGATTCCCAGCATCGGGGCCAAGACCGCCCAGCGCATCGCCTTCCACATCCTGGCCCAGCCGGCGGCCGAGGCGGAAGCCCTGGCCGAGAGCATCCGCGAGGTCAAGAAAAGCCTGTTCCCCTGCTCCGTCTGCAACAACATCACCCACGTCGACCCGTGCGCCTTCTGCTCCGATCCGTCGCGTGCGGACGACGCGCTCTGCATCGTCGAAGAGCCCTTCAACATCGGGACGATCGAGAAGACGGGAGTTTTCCACGGACGCTACCACGTCCTGCTGGGGACACTGGCGCCCATGAAAGGGGTCGGCCCCGAGGACCTCAAGCTGGACAAGCTGGTCAAGCGCCTTTCGGGAAGCGGCGTCCGGGAAGTCATCATTGCCACCAATCCGACCGCGGACGGCGAGGCGACCGCCCACTTTCTGGTCCGGATGCTCTGTCACCTGCCGCTCAAGATGACCCGGCTGGCCATGGGCCTGCCGGTCGGCTCGGACATCGACTACGCCGACCAGGTCACGATGCGCAAGGCTCTGGAAGGCCGGACGGAGATGAAAGACTAGCTTTTTTCCCAATAAATTTCCGACGCCGCCGCGCGCGGCGCCAAAGAGGAGTGTCCGATGAAGAAAAATTTCAAGACGATCGACGGAAATACCGCGGCGACGCATGTTGCTTACGCGTATTCCGAAGTCGCGGCCATCTATCCGATCACCCCGTCCTCGACGATGGGCGAACTGGCCGACGAGTGGTCGGCCGCCGGCCGCAAGAACATCTGGGGCCAGAAAGTTGATGTCGTCGAGATGCAGTCCGAGGGCGGCGC
Organism: Candidatus Aminicenantes bacterium; assembly: GCA_026393855.1. Classification (NCBI taxonomy): domain Bacteria; phylum Candidatus Aminicenantota; species Candidatus Aminicenantota bacterium. The sequence goes on along the minus strand of JAPKZJ010000133.1, from coordinate 4,182 downwards.
CTCCGGCGCGGTCCACGGCTCGCTCTCGGCCGGCGCCCTGACCACGACGTTCACCGCGTCGCAGGGCCTGATGCTGATGCTGCCCAACATGCACAAGATCGCCGGCGAGATGCTGCCGACGGTCTTCCTGGTCTCGGCCCGCTCCCTGGCCTGCCAGTCGCTGTCGATCTTCGGCGACCACAGCGACGTCATGGCCGCCCGCAACACCGGCTTCGCCATGACCTGCGCGGGCTCGGTCCAGGAGGCCCAGGACCTGACCATCGTGGCCCACCTGGCCGCCCTGCGGACCAAGATCCCCTTCCTCCACTTCTTCGACGGCTTCCGGACCTCGAACGTCGTCGAGAAGGTCGACCAGGTCTCCTACGAAACCCTGGCCGGGCTGTTCGAGCCCCAGTACCTGGAGGATTTCCGCCGCCGCTCGCTCAACCCCGAGCGGCCCATGATGAAGGTCGGCCAGCAGAACCCGGACGTCTACTTCCAGGGCCGCGAGACGATCAACAAGGACTACCTGGAAGCCCCGGCCCTCGTCCAGCACTATATGGACAAAGTGGCCCAGGCCATCGGCCGGCAGTACCACTTGTTCGACTACTTCGGCGCCCCCGACGCCGAGGCCATCATCATCATGATGGGCTCGGGCGCCGAAACGGCCGAGGAAACAATCAATTACCTTAACGCCCATGGGGCCAAGCTGGGCCTGGTCAAGGTCCGCCTCTACCGGCCGTTCGACGTGGCCGCGCTGGCCGCCGCCCTGCCCAAAACGGTCAAGCGGATCGCGGTCCTCGACCGGACCAAGGAGCCCGGCGCCATCGGCGAGCCGCTCTACCTCGATATCGTGGTGGCCCTGGAAGGCCGCGGCCTCAAGATCATCGGCGGCCGCTACGGCCTGTCCTCCAAGGAGTTCACGCCGGCCATGGTCAAGGCCGTCTACGACCACCTGGCCGGGAAGGCCAGCCACGGCTTCACCGTGGGCATCAACGACGACGTCACCCACACCTCGATCCCGGTCGGCCCGGTCCTCGACACCGAGCTTCCCGGCACGGTCCGCTGCAAATTCTGGGGCTACGGCTCGGACGGCACGGTCGGCGCCAATAAAAACTCGATCAAGATCATCGCCGACAACACCGAGATGTACGGCCAGGGCTACTTCCAGTACGACTCCAAGAAGTCCGGCGGCGTCACGATCTCGCACCTCCGCTTCGGCAAGAGCCCGATCCAATCTCAGTACTTCCTGAACACGGTCGACTTCGTGGCCCTCCATAAGCCCTCCTACATCGGGCGGCTGGACATCCTGGAGGGAATCCGCGAAGGCGGCATCTTCCTGATCAACTCCGATTGGAAGGCCTCGGAAGTCTTCGCGAACCTGACCGAGGACTTGCAGAGGACGATCATCGATAAGAAGGTCAAAGTCTACACCATCGACGCCCTCAAGATCGCCGGCGAGCTGGGCCTGGGCCTGCGCATCAACTCGATCATGCAGGCCTGCTTCTTCAAGCTCTCGGGTGTCCTGCCCGGGGACGAGGCCATCGCCCTGATCAAGAAGGCTATCGAGAAGACCTATGGCCGCAAGGGCCAGGACGTCGTCAAGATGAACTGGGACGCCGTCGACCGCGCCGCGTCCGGCCTGGAAGAGGTTCCCGTCCCGGCCAAGATCGCCAAGTCCGCCCCGATGCTCAAGCTTATTCCGGACGACGCCATCGCCTTCGCCAAGGAGGTCATCGACCCGGTCACCCGCTTCAAGGGCGACAGCCTGCCGGTGTCCAAGATGTCCTTCGACGGCACCATTCCAACCGCCACCTCCCGGCTGGAGAAGCGCGGCATCGCCACGGAGTGCCCCAAATGGCTGCCCGAGAACTGCACCCAGTGCAACCAGTGCTCTTTCGTCTGCCCCCACGCCACTATCCGGGCCAAGCAGATCGCCCCGGAGGACCTCAAGGCCGCACCCGCGGGCTTCGCCGTCCTCAAGTCCAACACCAAGAACGACCGCGGTCTGCAGTACCGCGTCCAGGTCTACGTTGAGGATTGCGTCGGCTGCGGCTCCTGCGCCCAAGTCTGCCCGGCCAAGACCAAGGCCCTGGTCATGACCCCCATCGCCGAGTTGCGCGCGGCCGGCGAGACCCAAAAGGCCGAGTTCTTCGACAAGCTGCCCGACAACGTCCTGGACGGCATCAAGCCCGAAACGCTCAAGGGCAGCCAGTTCCTGCGGCCCCTGTTCGAGTTCAGCGGCGCCTGCGCCGGCTGCGGCGAGACACCCTACGTCAAGCTGGCCACCCAGCTCTACGGCGAACGGATGATCATCGCCAATGCCACCGGCTGCTCCTCCATCTACGGCGGCACCTTCCCGACGTCGCCCTACTGCGTCAACGTCGAGGGCAAGGGCCCGGCCTGGGGCAACTCGCTGTTCGAGGACAACGCCGAATACGGATTCGGCATGCGGCTGGCGGTCGATGCCAATCGCCGGCTGCTGCTGGCCTCGATCGATGCGGCCCTTGCCGCGGGCGTTGTTCCCGCCTTGGCCGAGGCCCTGATCAAGATGAAAGCGGCCTGGGCGAACGTCGGCGAAGAAGCCAAAGCGGCGGCCAAGGCGGTCGTGGCGGCCTTGCCCGAGGCTCTCAAGGCTCCCGGGGCGGCCAAGACGCACCTGACCAAGATCGACGAGCTCAAGGATTTCCTGGTCGAGAAGAGCGTCTGGTGCATCGGCGGCGACGGCTGGGCCTACGACATCGGCTACGGCGGCCTGGATCATGTCCTGGCTTCGAACCGCAACGTCAACGTCCTGGTCCTCGACACCGAAGTTTACTCCAACACCGGCGGCCAGGCCTCCAAGTCCACGCCGACCGGTTCGGTGGCCAAGTTCGCCGCCTCGGGCAAGAAGACCTCCAAGAAAGACCTGGGGCGGATGGCCATGGCCTACGGCTACGTCTACGTCGCTTCGGTGGCCATGGGCGCCAATATGAACCAGTGCCTCAAGGCCTTCCAGGAAGCGGAAGCCTTCCCCGGCCCCTCGATCATCATTGCCTACTCGCCGTGCATCAACCACGGTATCGACATGCGCAAGTCCCAGGCCGAGGAAAAGCTGGCCGTCGACACCGGCTACTGGATCCTCTACCGCTACAACCCGCTGCTGGCCAAGGAGGGCAAGAACCCGCTCCAGCTCGACTCGCGCGAGCCGAAGCTCGAGTATGACGTCTTCCTGAAGAACGAGGTCCGCTACCGGACCCTGACCCAGCAGTATCCCGAGATCGCCAAGGAGCTCTTCGCCCAGGCCGCGGATCAGGCCAAGAAGCGCTTCGAGTCCTACAAGAAGATGGCGGAGTAAGCTCCGCCCCGCATCGTTTTGCCGCGGCCGCTCCGGGCTTCCCCGGGGCGGCCGTTTCATTTTAGGTCATCTCCCATCTCCGGGAAATGAACGCAGATGGGGTATCGGCCAACGGCGAAATCGCGAGGCCGGCGCCTTTTTCCATAGTTATCTGAGGGAAGCCAACGGCCGCCGAGGGCTGTTTGAGCACGCGACGATCCAACGGAAACGAAAGGGAGTGGGTGGCCAAGAAGACCGGGTGATCTGGAATGCGCAGTTCCGAGGCGCCGAAGAGAACTGTGGGAAAAGGCGAGAAGAGGCCGAAGCCGCCGGGCCGATACCCCAGATGCGTTTCCCGAGATGGGAGATGACCCTTTTATTTCCGGACCGGGGAATCTGGTAGAATGGGAGCCGCCGGCCAGGAGGTTTCCATGACCACTCGCAGGGAGTTCATCAAGACGGCGGCGGCGATTGCAGGCGGCGCGGTCCTGCCCGGAGCATGCGCAACCGGGCGGTGGTCTCCGACGACGAGCGCCGCGGTTTCCAAGAGCCGGGTCGTTTCGGCAGCCGCCGAGGATATGCTGATTGAGAGCCGGTACAATCCCGCCGCGATCGGCCGGGCCTTTGCCGCCGGCATGAAAGAGCTGACGGGGGAGAAGACCGAGGCGGCGGCCTGGGCTTCGCTCTTCTCGCCCGACGACGTGGTCGGGATCAAGATCAACTGCCTCGGCGCCCCCCGCGTTTCTTCTTCGATCGAGTCGGTCAACGCGGTTGCGGCCGGGCTTAAGAGCGCCGGAGTCAAGGATAACGCCGTCATTGTCTGGGACCGCCTCGACCGCGAGTTCCAGCGGACCGGCCTGACCCTCAACAAAGGCCCGGTCGGCATG
>JAPKZJ010000132.1 GCA_026393855.1 Candidatus Aminicenantes bacterium | reverse complement strand
AGCGGCAGGTAATGAAAAACGGCCAGGATGCCCCGCCGCTTGAGCTCGTTCATCAAAGCGTCTCTCTTCTCCGGAGTCGGCAGCAGAATATGGAAAAGATGGAAGCTGGACTCGCAATCAGCCGGGATGACGGGCAGGCTTACGCCGACCCGGCCGGCCCAAGCCGCGAGGCGGTCGCGGTAGCCGATCCAGATCGACTGACGGCGGGCCTGGATGGCCCTGGCTTCCTCGAGCTGGGCCAGCAGGAACGCGGCCAGGAGGTCGGCCGGCAGGTAGCTCGAACCCAGGTCGACCCAAGTGTATTTGTCGATCTGGCCGCGGAAGAACTTGGACCGATCGGTGCCCTTCTCGCGAACGATCTCGGCCCGCTCGTAGAGGCCCGGATCGTTGAGGAGAAGCGCCCCGCCCTCCCCGCAAGTGAGATTCTTGGTCTCGTGGAAGCTCAAGGTGGCCATGGACCCGAACGTTCCCAGCATCCGGCCCTTGTAGCGGCCGAACAGTCCGTGGGCGTTGTCCTCGACCACGGCGAGGCCGCGGCGGAGCGCGATATCCATGATCGCGCCCATTTCGCAGGCGACGCCCGCGTAGTGGAGCGGGATGAGGGCCTTGGTCCGGCCGGTCACGGCCGCTTCGATCTTGGTCTCGTCCATGTTCAGGGTGTCGGGCCGGATATCGACGAAAGCGGGCCGGGCGCCCCGCAGGACATAGGCGTTGACGGTCGTGACGAAAGCGAAGGGCGGGACAACGATCTCGTCCCCGGGCTGGAGGCCGAGGAGGAGGGCGGACATCTCCAGGGCGTGCGTGCAGGAGGTGGTCAGGAGGGCTTTGCCGACGCCCAGCTCCTTTTCGAGCAGGGCATGACAGCGCTTGGTAAAGATCCCGTCGCCGGAAATATGCCCAAGCTCAAGGGCCTGGCGCATGTAGTCCAGCTCCCGCCCCGCCAGGCCGGCCCGATTGAAGGGAATGTTCGGAAGATCCTTCATAGTCCCGCCATTATGTCACAGCGCCCGCCTGGCGGCCAAGAGGAGCGAGCCTCCGAAGGGGAAACGGACGCCCGCCCGGATCAATCCCCGTTCCAAACCCATCAGCGCCGCAAATGCGGCGTTGATCGGTCGCGGCGGCGTCAATCCGGCCAAGGGGTCGGCCCCGGGACGGCGTCCGCCCGTCAGACGGGCGGCGGCCATGACGGGGAAAAGCAGGCTGACGAATCCCGTCATCGCAACCATATCGAATCCGGCCGCTTCCACCATGCGCCGCAATTCCCGCCGGGTGTAGCGGCGGACGTGGCCCGCGGCCGTATCGGCTTGGCTCCAAAGCCCGGGATGCTGGGGAACCGTCAGGAGCAGGCCCCCGCCGGGCCGCAGGACGCGCCGCATCTCGGCCAGCGCCGCTTTGTCCTCCGGGATATGTTCCAGCACATCGAAGGCGCCCACGGCGTCGAAGTCGGCCCCGAAAGGAAGGCTCCTGGCGTCGGCCGCGACGAAGCGAGCCCCGGGGACTCTGCCTCCGGCGAAAACAATCGCCTTGGGATAAATCTCGGTCCCCGTCAGGCGCAGGCCGGGCCGGCGCGCCGCCAGGCCCTCCAGGATAAATCCCGTCCCGCAGCCGATCTCCGCGAAGTCGACGGCCTCGGGAAAATGTTTAACCAGAGTCCGGATGATGAGGGCGTTGCGGGCCCGGAACCAGAAGCTTCGGGCCTCCAAGGCATAGAGCCGGGCGAAGAAGGCAGGATCGTAGCGGATGTCGTCGGCCATGGCGCGAAGGCTTATAAGCCGCGGACCTTCCTGGCCGCGGTCAGCAGATCCAGGGATCGCCGCGGGAACCAATAGCCCCGCCGATACAGCTTTTTCATCCGCGGCAGGTTGGCCGGGATGTTGCCCTCGCGTTGGAGATGATCCTCCCACCACCACTGGGCCCGCCGGGTATCGCGCTCGAGATAGATGCCTTTCTTCCGGAACGGCCGGAAGCCGGCCGCCGGCAGGAGGCCGCCGTTGAGCTCCTCGAAGGCGAACTCGCGCAGGTGGTCGGGGCTGTAGGGCCAGTCGTCGCCGTTCAGCCGGTTGATCCGGCGTCCGCGGTTGGGCGTCGTGACAATGAGGACTCCACCCGGCTTGAGGACGCGGTTCCATTCCCGCAGGCCCGCCTCGGGATCGGCCAGATGCTCCAGGATCTCGCCTGCAAACAAGCCGTCGAAGGAGGCGCTCCGAAAAGGCAGAACTGCCGCGTCGAAGACTGCCCAGGTCAGATCCGGCCGCTCGGTCTTGCGGGCCTTGACCTGGGCGGGGACGAGATCGCCGGCCACGACGGAAAAATTCCAGGCTTCGGGGATCTGGGTGAAGAGCGACAGCCCGCATCCGACGTCCAGGACCCGGCCCCGGAAATACCGCTTGAACCAGCGGCGCAGGATGCCCAGCTTGAAGTGATAAAGCTGGTCGAGAAAAGTGTCGCGGGGGGAATAAAGCTCCTGATCGAACTGGCGGGAGGCGAAGCGGGTCAGGACGCCGGGATCCTTGACCTTGACCAGATGCCGCCAGAGATGGGCCAGCTCAGGCCCCCGCCAGAAGGCGAAGCGCAGGTCCTGCAGCGGAGTCACCCGGTAGTCCGGATTGAACCACATCCCTTCGGGGGTGAGCTCGGCGCCGCCCATGAAGACGCGGACGGATCGCTCGTGGATGGAAGCGAAGTCGAAGGCGATCTCCAAGACGTGATCGCCGGGGCCCAGCCGGTAGCTCCACCAGCCTAGGTGGAACTCGGGATGGGTCGGCGGCTGGAAGGAGTAGATGTCGATGGACAGGACCTCGAGGTCGCCTTCTTCGATGTGGACGCAGACGCCTCCCCTCCCGGATAACCGCTCCAGGACATAGGCCTTGGCGTCAGGCGTGATGCGGATCATCGCGGCGGTCGTCTCCAATCGGGCTTCAGCGGCCCGGCGGTACGGCCGCGGGGAGCCAGTCCCGCAGAGCCTCCGCTAGGGCCTTGGCCATGACGGCATGCCCTTTTTCATTTAGATGGACGCTGTCGGTGGTCATCGACTCCAGGCCTTCAGCCGCGAACGTGTCGTAGAGGTCCACGGCCTTGAACCCGGCCCGTTCCGCCTCGCGCCGGATAATGGCGTGGGCCGGCCCTTCGATGTAGCGGCCGTCGACCCGGTAGAAAAACGGGAGGATCGCCACCAGGACTTTGAAACGGCCCTTTTCCGCCAAGGCTTTCAGCTCGCCGAAGGAAAAACGGATCTTGCCGAGGTTGTGGAGCGAGCGGTACTGATTGAGCCACAGGCTGCCCGATTTTTCGGCCACGGCCCGCCGATGGGCTTCCGGGCCGGAGGCATCGAAGAGGCGCTGGGACTCGTCGATCAGCCGAAACTGGGATTCCAGGAAGTCGTCCGTCGGAACTTGGGGATAAAGCCCCTGTTCATGCTCCGCGAATCCGTCTAGGGTCAGGAGCTCCTTCTGCATGCGCTGTTGGAGCTGGACGCGCCTGACCTTGGAGGCGACCCAGACCGCCAGCCGCGATCGGGTCCAAAGCGGCAGGCGAGGCCGCAGGTAGAAATTGAGATAGCTGATGTCGGCGTGCGTGATGCCGATATCGTTTAGGCAGAAATCGACGACGACGATATCGGGCTTGAGCGCGAGCCCGGCCCGCTTCAGATGTTCGACTTCCTCGAGCGTGTCGTAGCCTTCCACGCCCATATTCAGGACTTCGACCGAAGGGTTCGTCTCCAACAGCCTGTTCTCCAGCCGAACGGGGAAGATCTCGCGCTCCTCCAAGTCCTTGGCGAAGGTGATCGAGTCGCCCAGAAGGGCGATGCGGAACTTGCCGTCCTTATCCGGCCCGATCTCCCGCCCCCGCATCCCCAAGGCGTTGATCCGCATCCCGATCCCGGCCTGGAAAAGCCTGCCGCGGAAGCCGGGGTTGAGCTCATAGCGCAGAGCGGAGTCATCCGACTGACGGAGATAGTAAGCGTGCGATCCGTCTCCCTGATGAAGCGGTTTGAGGGGATTGTACCCGGCCAGACGGAGCCCGATCTCGGCCAGAAGAGCCAGGACAAAAATGACAAAAAGAGGCGTAAGAAATTGAAATAAAAAGAGATGCGACTTGGCTTTTACGGTCTCGGACATGGGCCGTAGTTTAGCCCAAACGCGCCCGCCCGTCAATCGACGGGGGGCTTGCCAAACGGAGCGTTTTTGGCTATACAGATGGGATGCTTATCCTCGGTGTTTCAGCTTTTTACCACGACAGCGCGGTCTGCCTGGTCAAGGACGGCCGGGTGATCTTCGCCGCGCAGGAAGAGCGCTTCTCGCGCAAAAAGCACGATCCGGGCTTCCCCGAAAAAGCCCTGGCCGCCGGCTTGGCCTACACCGGGACGAAGGCCGAGGACTTGGACTATGCCGTCTTCTATGAGAAGCCCCTGCAGAAGTTCGACCGCCTCTTCTCCACTTTCTTCCAGTTCGCCCCCCGCGGCTTCCGCAGCTATATCAAAGCCGTGCCGTTGTGGGCCAAGCAGAGGCTGTTCATCAAGGAGACCTTTCGGGAGAAGATCGGCCGGCCCGACCTGAAAGTCCTGTTCACGACCCACCATGCCGCGCACATCGCCTCGGCCTTCTACCCCTCGCCCTTCGAGGACGCCGCCGTCCTGACCATCGACGCCGTCGGCGAATGGGACACCCTGACCGTGGCCCGGGCCAAAGGCAACGACTTCGAGATCGTCAAGCGGATCGCCTTCCCCAACTCGCTGGGGATGCTCTATACCGCCTTCACCTATTTCTGCGGGTTCAAGGTCAACTCGGGCGAGTACAAGCTGATGGGGTTGGCGCCCTACGGCGAGCCCAAGTTCAAGGACCTCATCTACGAGAAGCTCATCGACGTCCGCGAGGACGGCTCCTTCCGCTTGAACCTGAAATACTTCAATTACCAAACCGGCCTGACCATGACCGGCAAGGCCTTCGAGAAGCTGTTCGGCGTGCCCCGCCGCAAGCCCGAGACGACCCTCCGCCAGGTCGACATGGATCTGGCCGCCTCCGTCCAGGTCGTGCTCGAGGAGATCATGGAGAAGATCGTCCGCTGGGCCAAGACCGAGATCCCCTCGGACAACCTCTGCCTAGCCGGCGGCGTTGCCCTCAACTGCGTCGCCAACGGCAAGATCCTGAAAAAGCAAATCTTCAAGAACGTCTGGATCCAGCCGGCCGCCGGCGACGCCGGGGGCGCCTTGGGCGCCGCCCTGCGGGTTTGGCACAAGCACTTGGGCAACCCGCGCGCGATCAACCCGCGCGACTCCCAGGAAGGCTCGTTCCTGGGCCCCAGCTACACGACCGAAGAGATCCGCAAGTTCCTGACCGACAACAATATCCGCTACACCGAGCTGCCCCGGCCCGAAATGGCCCGCAAGGCGGCCGAGTTCATCGACTCCAGCAAGGTCGTCGGGTTCTTCCAGGGCCGGATGGAGTTCGGGCCGCGGGCTCTGGGCGGGCGCAGCATCATCGGCGACGCCCGCTCGCCCGAGATGCAATCGCGGATGAACCTCAAGACCAAGTTCCGCGAGTCGTTCCGGCCGTTCGCCCCCTCGGTCATGGAGGAGCGGGTCCGGGACTGGTTCGACTACGACCGGCCCTCGCCCTACATGCTCCTCGTCTACGACGTCGACCCCAAACACCGCAAGGAACTGTCGGAAGAGGACCGGGCCAAGAAGGGCCTGGCCAAGCTGGGCATTATCCGCTCCTCGGTCCCGGCCATCACCCATGTCGACTTCTCGGCCCGCCTGCACACGGTCAACAAAGACACCAACCCCTATTACCACGCCGTCATCGCCGAGTTCGAGAAGCGGACCGGCTGCCCGGTCATCATCAACACCTCGTTCAACGTCCGGGGCGAGCCGATCGTCTGCAGCCCGATGGACGCCTACCGGTGCTTCATGCGAACCAACATGGATGTCCTGATTCTGGAGACGTTCCTGATCGAAAAGGACGCCAAGGATTATATCCAGGCGGATGAGAGCTGGATGAAGGAGTTCCCCCTCGACTAATGGCCACCCTCGAGTACCGCCCCAAACAAGTCCGGCTGTTCCTGGTCATCCTGCTGGCCATCGCCGTCCTCTTCACCCTCAAATCGACGCCGCGGACAGGCGCCGGCCGCTGGCTCTGGCTGGGCGGCGAAGCCATGGTCCTGGGCTTCTTCATCGCCGCTCCCAAGATCTTCTTCCCAGCCTTCCGCCTGATTATGGCCGTTACCTCGAAGATCGGAAGCCTCATCTTCCTGATCGTCAGCACGGTCGTCTTCTTCCTTCTGCTGACGCCGCTGGCCCTGATTATGCGGCTGTTCGGCAAGAAGTTCATGCTGGTCCGACGGAGCCGAAAAACCGTCTCGTACTTCGAGGCTCCGGCCCCCGAGGGCGACTTCGAAAGGCAGTTCTAGGAGAGGCGCATGTCCCGATTCGGCATATTCAAGGAATTCTGGGCCTTCGTCAAGCAGCGCAAGCGCTACTGGCTCGTCCCCATCATCGTCGTTCTGGTCCTGCTGGGCGTCCTCCTGGTCGTGGCCGAGCACAGCGCCATCGCCCCCTTCATCTACTCGTTGTTTTAAGGTTCATCTCCTAACTCCGGGAAATGCTGCTGGGGGTATCGACCCGCCGGCCCTCGGTCCCGGCTGGCGGACGCAGCCGAGCCGCTCCCCCCGCCAATTCCGCCGCCGATTTGTATAAAGGCCGGGTTTCGATTATAAAAATGGCGGAGTTTTCACCATGACACGCACCCCCTCGCGCCCGACCCACCATCCGCTCCCGCTGCTCGCACTGGCTTTCGCCTTCGGCCTCTCCGCCCAGACGCCCGCAGACGGGCGGTCCCCGCAGCTCGTTTCCGCCAAGTCCGGTCAGCTTCCCAACGGGCAGGTCGTGACTCCAACGGGTCTCCAGATCGATCTGCCCGATATGCGGCCCCATGTTCTAGCCTTGAGCCCCGACGGGAAGCTCCTGGTCACGTCGGGCCGGACC
>JAPKZJ010000131.1 GCA_026393855.1 Candidatus Aminicenantes bacterium | reverse complement strand
CCAAGCTTCCGGACGAGTTGAAAAGCAGCCTGCCAACGGTCGAAGATATCGAAGCGGAGTTCGCGGCGAAAACTATAGATTAACCGTCTAATTCCCCTCCGGATACAGCAGCCCGTTCAACAAAAATTTATACGTCCCGTGCGACTGGGCGCGGTTCTGGCTGACGATGCCGACCAGAATGATCCGCCCCTTCTTGTACTTGAGATCGACCACGGCGGCCTTGCGCGCGATGTAGTCCTCGCCCAGCAGCCAGCCGCTCATGAGCACATTATTCTCGGGGTAGCTGGCCACGACCTTCCTCTCCCAATCGCCCGTCCCGGGCAGCCACGTCTCCAACGCCAGGCTCTCGGAGAAGACCGCCGCCGTCTCTTCCTGCAGGCCGTAGCCGATCGGCGTCGTGTTGTCGACCGCGAGCCGCAGGATCGACATCGGGCAGAAGAACTTGGTCGGCTCGATTTTTTCAATCGCGTTCTTTACGGGCGCTTCGAATTCCTTAAGGGCCATCTTGCAGGCCTCATTTAGTGTTATCAACGTCCCGCCCGCCTCGACAAACGCCTTCAGCGCCGCCACACCCTCCTTCTCCAGCCCGCCCTCGTATTCGGGCGGCAGGGGAGTGAACCATCGCGCATACGGCGACGCGGGATCGACCTTGCCCGTGGCGATGATGTCCGGGTTCTCGCCGGCGAAGACGATGACGTCGTACTTGGCCTTGAGGTCGACCTTGGGCGCGGGCTTCGCCGGCTTGGCGTCCGGGGCCGCCTTGGGTCCCCGGAAATCGAGGTTGTGCAGCGTGGCGTAGGGGATGCCCAGATCGTCCAGGACGTAGCGCGACCAGCCTTCGTCCATGCTCGACCACCAGGACTGGTAAAGGCCGATGCGGGGGTTCTTGAGCGCCGCCGCCGCTATCCCCGCCGCATCATCCAATGCCCAGGCCGTGGCGTGGCGCTTCTCCAGCAAGCCCGCCATCGCCTTCTGCACTTCGGGGGTGTTCTTGACGATGAAGCTGCCCGCCGGCGCCTCGAAGCCCTTGCCGGCGATCTTGCCCTTGGACCGCGTAATCTCCGCCTTTTCTTTGAGCAGGGCGAAGGCTACGGCGTAAGAGGCGTTTTCCCGCGCATCCAGCACTAGGTACTTCGGTTCCCCGAACACGGCCGCGTCCAGCCTCACTCCCACCATCTGCACGCCCTTCACTCCTCCCACTCCCGCGTACCCGATCTTCTCCACCCGCTCCAGCTTGGCCGCGAACGGATGATCGACCTGGTCGCATGCCACCCCCATCTGCAGGGGCAGGGTCCAGCCCGCGTTGTCGTAGGGCGGCACCGGAGGCCCGCCGGGATATTCGCGCAGATCGGGATATTTTTGCCGCTCCAACAGCGCCCAGACAAAGGGCTTGTACGGCTGGGCCAACAGCACCACATACGATCCCGCCCCGTATACCTTGCCCTCGGCCACGAAGTCCTCTTTGGCCCGCTGGATCTCGCTGCCCCCGAACTCCAATACTTCCAGCATCTTGACCATGGTCGGGTAGTCGTTCTGTTTGGCCGGGATGACGAAGGCGTAGGGCTGGCCCTTGTCGGTTGCTTCAACCACACTCTTGCCCATCAGGTAGGAATTGAGTAGGAACTCTTCCTTGAATCGTGCCCCGGTGTTGATCAGGCTCAACGACAGGGTCAGCTCGTAATCGACGATGTCCCGCAGCCGCCACCAGCCGCCCGGCCACGGGTCGGGAAATTCCACCCGCCGCTGGGTGTAGCTCTTGGGGATCTCGGTCGGCTCGACGTAGACCGGAGTGGCCAGCTTGACCGAGGCCATCTCGCTCAGAATCCCGACCACGTTGTGCATCCACGAGGTGTCGTCGCAGGCGCCGATCCACCAACCGGTGAAGCTCCGCCCGTGGACGACCCCCTGGAAGCCGTTTCTCTGCAGGTCGAAGGCCATGTTGGCCCCGGCCAGGTTCACCTCGCGCCACAGCAGCGGCTGGACGTTGGGCACGGGCGGGTTCATGAACGGCGGGATGAAGAGCCGGGCCTCGTCGTGGCCCATCTGGTGCTCGTCGATGTGGATCTGGGGGAACCAGTCGTGGTAGAGGACCTTGGTCACGGCCCGCGTCTCGGCCAGGTTGAACATGAACCAGTCGCGGTTGTCGTCGTGCCCGGCGTAGAAGTGGTAGAGCCAGGGCATGGAGCCGCCCTCGTACTTGGTGCCCAGGTATTTCTTGTACCAATCCACTTCCATCTGCTCGCCGTCGGGGTTGATCGTGGGGATGAGCAAAACGATAACGTCGTCCAGCACTTTGCCGGCGTCCCACGGCGTCTCGCCCTTGACCAGCTTGTAGGCCAGCTCCATGGACATCTGCGAGGCTGCGATCTCCTCCGCGTGGAGGCTGCAAGTGATCAGGAGAATTAGCTTCCCTTCTTTGGCCAGCTTCTTGGCCTCTTCGATCGGCAGGCCCCGCGGGTCTTTGATCTTCTTGGCGATGGCCCGGTATTCATCCAGCTTGGCCATGTTCGCTTCCGAGGTGATGACGGCCATGATCATCGGCTTCTTCAGCGTAGATTCGCCGATGGTCAGAAGCTTGAGCTTGGCTGTTTCCTTCTCCAGCTTCTGGAAATAGGCCTGGATCTGGTTGTAGTCCGCGAGCTTCCTGTCCGCGCCGACCTTAAATCCCAGAAACGCCTCGGGCGAGGTCTGGGCGGGGAGAAGAGAGGAAAGAAAGAGCATCGCCATTAGGGCTGCGCAAGGAAGCGCCAAAGCGATTTTGGGAGCGCGATGGTTCATCGGTGTTGCCTCCAAATCCGAAAAAGCCGATCTTTTTTCGGAATACAGATGAGCGCATTATGGTCGCGATGGGCATTTTGAGTCAACGCCGCGTATGCGCCCGTTGCGGCTTGCTTCCCGGCTTGGCTTGTGGCATCGTTTGGCCAAGGAAGGGAGGCGCATTATGAACAAACAGCCGATCTCGACTTGGGGGGTTCGAACCCTCATGTGCCTGGCGCTTCTCGTCTTCGTTGTACCCGTTCCGGCGGCGCCTAATGGCCAGGACAAGCCCGTTTCGGGTAACCCGGCCGAGGTCGCCGCGGCGAAACAGCGCTACGACGCGTATAAAGCGCAATCGGCGAACGTCGACAAGCTCCAGAAAGACATCGACGCCCTCACCAGATCGCTCTTCCCCTCCGGAAACGAACAGGCCGACAAGGCCTTGTGGAGCTATGGCCAGCGGACCCAGTACAACGAGCAATTACCGGCTATGAAGGGCAAGCGCGATCTCGAGAAAGCCGCCCTCGGCCGGTTGGGCGATGAATGGGACAATCGCTACGGTGTGGTCCTGGCGCCCATCTCGAAGTTCGGGCAGACGATGAAGGTGACGTACCTGGACAAGTCCGTCCATCCGCCCGCGCTTCGGGAGAAGACGATGGAGTATATCCTGGCCCGCATCGAGGACGTCTGGGGCGCGAAGGACGAGAGCCCGAGCATCCTGCCGGAGGGCAAATTCGAAGCGGCCATCGATCTCGACGGGAAGCCGGCGATAGGCGCGACGATTCGGGCCACGGCCCGCTTCTCCAAGATGGGGAAGCTGCCCGCGGGAGATCCGCCGCTTTGGGGCTGGAAAGTGACCGGGGACCTGGACAAAGTGGAGGAGAAAGGCGCCCAGGCCCAGATCCGAGTCAGGGGCGCGGGCCTGCTGAAGGTTCAGTCCTATTGGATCGGCCCCTTCGGCAAATGGCAGACACTGGCCGAGGCGGAGATCGCCATCAAGCCGGAAGCCGATTCCCCGCTGCTGGGCACCTGGGAAGGCAAGCTGGCCTACGCCCCGAACGCGATGCAGATCATTATCGAGCGTCGGCAGGGCAAGGACATCGTCGGCTTGATGGTGATGGGGGATCGGATGCCGTTCAAGGGCGTCTGGAACGAGGCGGCCGGTGCCTGGGGGATCCACTTGGCCCCGATGCCGGATTCTCCCATGGCCCGCAAGATCATCGAGGATCCCGGATTTACGAAGGGCGACCCGTTCACCAGCCTCAAGCTCTTGGACGACGGGCAGCTTCAATTGTTTGCGCCCCCCTGCATTCTTCGTAAAAAAAGCGGGAAGTGACCGGCGTCGTCGGCGCTCCCACGGCTAATGGACGGTGGCTTTTAAGCGAAAACCCTGATATATTGACACAAGTTATTTTCCGCCGGTAAAAACCATTAGGAGAGATGCCATGGGCTTAAAGCGTAAAGAGATGATAATGCAGCAGAAGGCGTACTTCGAAGCCAAGCTGCAAGAACGGAAGACGGTCGTGGCCGCTAAGGGGCTCGAAGGCCGCAAAGCCGAGAAGGATACCCTGGTCCGGAAGTTCAAGGCCAACCTCAAGGCCGTCAACGGCCGGCTGAAGGCGATCGAGAATCACGAGAAGATCACCGCCGACGCGGCCAAGGTCAAGGCGGATCGGTTGGCGGCTCCCGTGAAGGAAGAAAAGAAGGAAGCCCCCAAGGCCGAGAAGCCCAAGAAGGGCGGCGACGAGGCCAAGGAAAAGAAGCCTAAGCCGGAGAAGAAGGCCGCTGCGCCCAAGGCATCCTAAGGCGGCAATAGTCAGCCGGCTTCGCTTCCCTAGCGGTTTTCTGTCCGGCCCAGTCTCCGCTCGATTTCGGATCGGAAATCCGCGATCAGCCGCTCCCGCGCCCAGGCTTTCTGCGATTCTCCTAAGGCATCGCCCAGGCCGTGGAGGATATCCCTGGGCTTGAAGCGTCTCTCGACGAAGGCAGGGAGCCCCCCAAGGTAATCCAGCAGGGGCTTTCCCGTTCGTTCTAAAACGAGGGCTTCGTTGAGCGGAAAGCCCATCTTCAGGAAGAAGTGGGCGTCGAAAAGATCTCTGGCGACGGGAATGGGCCGGTCGGTCAAATCGACGAGCTTATTAGTGGCCAGGGTGGCCTCGTCGGCGATCCGAACCTCAACCCCCAGAAGCCAGGCGTTCCGGTGGGCATTATGCGTCCAGATCCGCTTATTGATCTCGACTTTGATGTTCGGCGCCCCCTTCTCGTAGACGAGAAGATGAAACAGCGTGTTCCGCTTATCCCCGGCTTCCCGGACCATGGCTTGGCCGGCTAGGACGCCCCGCAGGGTGTCCGTGTCGCCTGCGTCGAACGGGGACAGCAGATCGAAGTCCAAGTCGAAGGAGAGCCGCGGAAGCTGGTGGAAAAGGACAGCGCAAGTTCCCCCCTTGAAGACGAGCTTATCGCCGGGACCGGAATGTGTGCCGCCCGTCTTGTAAATGGCGAGGAGCAGGGCCAGAAGCTTTCGCTGATGAAAAGCCGGATCGAAGCGTCGGGAGGTCATCGGGGGAGATACTCGCGGGCTCGCTCGGCGACCGCTGCGGGGTAGAGGGGGGCGAGGCGCCGCACTTCCGCGGGGTTGATTCTCTCCGCATTGTCGATCTCGGGGCGGAGGCCGAAATAGAGACAGTCGAGGAGCGCCCGTTCGGGGCCGGCCATGGCCGGTGATCCCGAACCGCGAACCCCGTCGAGGTTGAAGAACAAGTCGGGCTTCATGGCATGGTATCGGAATTCGAGGCCCGCGGCCTCGCGGCGATAATTGAGCCGGGCCACGGACACGACGGCGCGCCGGGACTGGAAGGACGCACCGTGCCGGTCGAGCGCGGATTGGAGAGAGACGTACGAAGGCGAGATGATGAGATTGGCAAGCTCGAATGGATCATAGTCGGGGGCCAGGGCGAAGTATCCGCGGGCAATTCTTCGCAGCAGCGCTCGATCTGTCATCCGCTTGGCCGCGATTTTCGATGTTTCGGGCTTGAGCCGCCACAGGCGCCGCAGATCGCCGAGGGAGAAGACCGTCCGTCCCGCTAAGGTCAGAATCTGCAAGCGCTCGGCGTCGGTCATTCGTTGCTCCGTTGGC
>JAPKZJ010000130.1 GCA_026393855.1 Candidatus Aminicenantes bacterium | reverse complement strand
TCTTGCTCTGGCCGAAGGCCATGATCAGGCTTTCCTTGACCTTGGCGTCCTGGGCGTCGTTGTAGAGGTCGAACATCAGTGCCTGGCTGGCCTCGTCGTTGCGCTGGCCGAGCCAGAAGACGGCTTGGGCCCGCAGCTTGGGATCGGGATCGGACTTGGCGACCTCGACCATCTTGGCCGTGGCCTTGGCGTTGTTCATCTGGGACAGGGAGAAGAAGACCTTCTCCTTGACCTTGGCGTCGGCGCCGGCGGCCGCGTAGATCTTGAGCAGGGCGTCGAGGGCGGCCTCGTCCTTGCTCTGGCCGAGCCAGAAGACGGCCATATCGCGGACCTTGGGCGAGGGGTCTTTAACCGCCAGATCGATGAGCAGCGGGACGATCTTAGCGTCCTTACTCTGGCTGAGCACAAAAAGAGCCTGCGATCGCAGCTCGTCGGACTTTTCCGTCCGGACCATCTTTTCCAGGACCGGGAAGGCTTTGTCCTTGTCCATGCCCATCATGGCTTGCAGGGCCACCAGCTTGACTTCTTCGTCGGGAGTGAGCTTGGACTTGTCGCCGCCCGAGACGATCCCGGATGCAACCCCGGTGGCCATCGAGCCGACGTATTTCATGTATTCGCTGAGCCCGCTCTTGGCCAGGCTCTCGGCGATCTGGACCCGAAGGATCTCGGCGTCCTTGGCCCATTGGTTCGTCTTGTAAGTGGCCAGCAAAGTGTTGAGCTTGTCGATGGCCTCTTTGCGGGTCTCCATCTGGACGGCCCGGTCGGCCAGGCCGGCCGACATCTTGTCCAGGCTATAGCCCAGCCAGTACAGAGATTCGCCCATGTAGGCGTTCTTGGGGTAGTTGCTTTCGAGCATCTGAAGGGCTTGGACGGCCTTGACCCATTCTTTCTGGTAGATGGCCGACTTGGCCTGGTCGTAGGCCTTTTTGGCCTGGTCGGCCGCCTGTGCCTGCTGGTCCTGGGCCGCGGCGAGCCCGCCCAGGGCGAGAGTGAGGAGCAGTGTCGCGATCAAAATGCGTTTGGACATGTTCGTGTCTCCTAGGTCGTTTTCAGAATCTGCATCCGGAAGAGGATGCTTCGGTCGTTGATCAGGTCCCGAACCTGCGCCGGGGAAGCGCCGCCCGGTTCCCGGCCGTTGATGATTTCTTTCAGGATGAGGTCGAGGTCGTCGAGCAGCTCCGCCGCGGCGGGATCATTCCCGTTCAAGGTGCGCCGCAATAAAACGTTTTGGAGCAGCAGGCCCCGCAGGAGCCGCTCGTCCACCGGAACGAAGGCTCCGGGCTTGCCGCCGGTAACGGTGTGGGAGAAATCGAGCAGGATCGGCCGCAGGTCGTCCAGGTGCGAGGCGAACATCGGCTGGACGGAGGTCGGGCTCGAAGAGCCGGCTGCGATGAGCGCGGAAGGGCCTGCCGCGGATGGCCCGGGTCTCTGGAGGGGCCCCGGTTGGGGTTTGAGGGCGAAGCGGCCGATGAGAATGCCGGCCGCCAGAACCGCGACGAGGCCCGCCGCGGCGGGGACGAAGCGGCGCCAAGATGCGAGCGCCGGGCGCGGCACCCGGTCCGGTCCGGCGATCCCATCCCGGACCACACGCCAGGTTTTATCAGCGTCGAAGGCTGGGACATCGGTCCGCCCGTGAGCCGAGACGAGCCCCAGCACGGCTCCGGTTTCCTCTCGATCGGCGGCGCAAGCCGCGCAGGCCAGAAGATGGGCTTCGAGCCGGGCCTTTCCGGCCGGGTCGAGCTCCTTGTAATGGTCGAGCACGATAGCCCGACGGGCTTCTTTACATTTCATGACCGTCCTCCATGGCGTACCGTCGGAGACGGGACTTCAGGGCTTCCACGGCCCGGAAGAGATGCTTTTTGACGCTTCCCTCCGTGGATCCGACCGTCCGGGCGATCTCCCGGATGGTGTAGCCCATGTCGTGTCGCAGGGTGAAGATCATCCGTTGGCGGGGCGAAAGCCGGTTGAGGGCTTTATCGACCCGCTCCCGAATTTCGCGGCCGCGGGCCGCTCGTTCCGGGTCGTCCCCGGGGGCATCCGACGGCAAGGTGTTCAAAGTCTCGCCCTCCAGGGGCTGGGCGCTTCGGCGCCGCGACCGGCGCAGGGCGTCGATGCTGCAGTTGACGCAGATCCGGTTGATCCAGACCCCGAAATCCGCGTTCTTGACCGGATCGAAGGTGTCCAGGGCGCGGTAGGCGCGGATGAAGGTCTCCTGCAGGACGTCCTCGGCGTCGGCCCGATTGCGCAGGTACTTGTAGGCCAGGCCGAAGACCCGCCCGTTGTGGGCGTCGAAGAGCGTCCGGAAGGCGTCCCCGTCGCCTTCGCGGGCGGTCCGGATCAGGGCGGTTTCGTCCATGGCTGCTCTTTCATATATACGCCCGAAAGGCCCGTTTGGGGGACAGAAAAAGATTCATCGCCCAATTCCGAGGAGTGCGGTTCGGAGTACCGGCCCGGCGGCGTCTGCCTCGCCTCGCCACATGCAGCCGAAGGCGTTGACCGACTCCCTCCTTTGAAGGAGGGGCCGGGGAGGTGATATCAATAAAATCAAAAGTGTTAGGCGCCTTCGGAATATAAGAATTCCTTCGGCACCTCGGAACTGCGCATTCCAGATCGCCCGGTTTTGGCGGCCTCCCCACTTCATTTCGATTCTGATAGATGGTCGCGTGCTCAAACAGCCCTCGGCGCCTGGCTAGAGCCAGGTTCCCGCAGAGAGCTATGGAAAAAGGTGCCGGCCTCGCAATTTCGCCGTTGGCCGGTACCCCGAACCGCTTGGCCTCCTCGGAATTGGGCGAAGATCGAGAAAAACAGGAGGGGAGTTGGATTTTTTCGCGTCCGGTGATAGGCTGGCAGGCATCCGAGCGGCCGCTCCTCGCCCCGAATGATAGAGGGCGATCCGGCCGCTCCAATGGGAGGTATGGGCATGAAAACAAACACGATACCTGGGAGCCGGCTATTTGTTCTAATCCTAGTCTTTGGACTATTTGGCGCAGCCATCCCGGCGCCTGGGCAAAGCAATACGAAAGCGGGCTCTCCGGACGCCTATAACATCATTTGGGACTCGCCCAGCAAGGACGCCCTGGGCTCGATGCCCCTCGGCAACGGGGACATCGGCCTCAACGTTTGGGTGGAGGCATCGGGCGACATCCTCTTCTATATCGGAAAGACGGACTCGTGGGACGACAATAACCGGTTGGTCAAGGTCGGGCGGGTCCGGGTTTCCCTGCGGCCCAACCCCTTTGCTGGAGCGGCTTTCCGCCAGGAGCTTCGGTTGCGGCAGGGAGAGATCGTCATCGACGGCCGGGCCTCTGACCGGCCGATCAAGGTTCGGATTTGGGTCGAGGCGGACAATCCGGTGATCCACGTCGAGACCGAGAGCGGCACCGCGCTGACCGCGACGGCATCCATCGAGCTGTGGCGGACGGAAAAAACGGCTTTGCCGTCGATCGAGGTCAGCGATACATACTTCGACGCCCCGCCGGATAAATCTGCGCCGACCGTGGTCGAGCCGGACTTCGTCTTCCCGACCCTCCCGGACGGAATCGCCTGGTGCCATCACAACATCAAATCCGTCGGCCCCGAGCTGTCCATGCGCTTCCAGGATTTGATGGAAGCGCCTTGGAAAGATCCCCTTCTCCATCGGACCTTCGGCGCCCTGATTCGGGCCGAAAATAGCCGGCGGATCGACGACCGGACGATCGAGATCCCAGCCGCCGTCCGCCAGCAATTGAGCGTTTATGTCCTGACCGAACAGCCGGCGATACCCGAAGCCTGGCTGGCTTCGATCCGGAAGATCGTCAAGAAGATCGAATCTGTCGGGCTCGAGGCGCGCCGCGCCGTCCACAGGGCCTGGTGGGAAGCGTTCTGGGGCCGAAGCTATGTCAACATCGGAGATGCGAGCCGCGACGGGATTTCCCCAAATCCCCCGACGACCGGATATGACGTCTCGCGCGGCTATGCCCTGCAAAGATTCATCAATGCCTGCTCGGGCCGCGGGGCTTATCCCATCAAGTTCAACGGCAATATCTTCACCGTCGGCCGTCCCGGCAAGCCGGGCGACGCCGACTATCGCCTCTGGGGGCCCGGCTATTGGTGGCAGAACTCGCGCCTGCCCTACATCGGGTCGTGCGCTTCGGGCGATCTCGACCTCATCCAGCCGTTTTTCAAGATGTATGCCGGCGAGATCTTCGAGGTTTCCAAGTACCGTACCCGCCGCTATTTCGGCCATCCCGGCGCCTATTTCGCCGAGTGCGTCTTCCCCTGGGGCGCGGTCTTCATGCAGTCATACGGTTGGAAGGTCCCGGCGGCCGAGCGCGAGGACAAGCTGCAGGTTTCGGGCTATCACAAGTGGGAGTGGGTGGGCGGCTTGGAGCTGGCCTGGATGATGCTGGAGTATTTCGACTGTACCGAGGATGCGGCTTTTCTAAGGGCCAAAGCGCTCCCTCTAGCCCTCGAAGTCATGACCTTCTTCGACCGCCACTACAAAACGGATGCGGCGGGCAAGCTGGTCATGCACCCCGCGCAGGCCTTGGAGACGTGGTGGGATTGCACCAACCCCATGCCCGAGGTCGCCGGCTTGCGGGCCGTCGCCGCCCGCGTTCTGGCCCTGCCGGCCGGGTTGCTGTCAGCGGCCGACCGGACGTTTGTTACCGCATTCGAAAAGAAGATTCCCGAGCTTCCGGTTCGCGAAGCCGACGGCGTCCGGATGCTGTCGCCGGCGGCGTTGTTCGCCGACAAGAAAAACGTCGAGAACCCCGAGCTCTACGCCATCTTCCCGTTCCGCGTCTGCTCCTTCGACAAGCCCAACGCCCCGCTCGGGCGGCAGGCGCTGGCGCGCGTCCTGGACCAAGGCGCCTTCGGTTGGCGGCAGGACGACATCTTTAAGGCTTATCTCGGGCTGGCCGAGGGGGCGCAAGAAAATGTCATTCTGCGGGCCCGCAAGAGCGACCCGGATTGCCGCTTCCCGGCTTTCTGGGGCCCCAACTACGACTGGACGCCCGACCAGGACCACGGCGGCGTCCTGCTTAAAGCCGTCCAGTCCATGCTGGTTCAGACGGAGGGGAGGGCGATCTTCCTGCTGCCCGCCTGGCCCAAGGACTGGGACGTGGACTTCAAGCTTCATGCGCCTTTCAAGACCGTCATTGAGGGCCGGGTCAAGGACGGCAAGCTGCAGGCCTGGACCGTGACGCCGGCTTCGCGCCGGGCGGATGTCGTCGTTGCAGGCGTTTGGAAATAGGAGAACGCTTATGAAAGAAGAAAAGCCGGGCATGGATCGTCGGAGATTTCTAGCCAAGGCCGGCGCCGTTGTGGCGGGATCGGCCGTCTTCAAATCGGGCTGGGCGGGTTCACCCGGACAATCCGGGCAAACGGCCCCGGCCGCGCTGGTCTCGCCGTCCGGGCCCCCTATCAAGCTCGGGCTCATCGGCTGCGGCGGGCGCGGGAGTTGGATCGCCGGGCTCTTCAAGCGGCACGGCGGCTACGAGATCGTCGCCGGGGCAGACTATTTCCCGGACCGATTGGCCGAATTCGGCCCGAAGTTCGGCGTCCCCGTTTCCCGATTGTTTTCCGGGCTGTCCGGATACAAGCGGCTCCTGGCCTCTGGTGTCGACGCGGTGGCCATCGAAAGCCCGCCCTATTTCCATCCCGAGCAGGCGGCGGCGGCTGTCGAAGCGGGCGTCCATGTCTACCTGGCCAAGCCGTCCGCAGTGGATTCGCCCGGCTGCCGTTCGATCGCCGCTTCGGGCCGCCAAGCCACCGCCAAGAAACGGGCTTTCCTTATCGATTTCCAGACCCGAACCAATCCTTTCTTCCGCGAGGCGCTGGCCCGGGTCCACCGGGGCGAGCTGGGCGAGATCGTCTTTGCCGAGGCCATCTATCACGCCGATTGCCCGTTTGAGGACCATTACCCCCTTCTGACCGCCCGGCCCAACGACGCCGAAGCCAAGCTGCGCGCCTGGGGCCTGGATCGGGCGCTGTCCGGCGACATGATCACCGAGCAGGACATCCACGCCCTTGATGTCGCCAGTTGGGTGATGGGCGCCCCGCCCGTGTCCGCCGTCGGGACCGGCGGCCTCAAGGCCCGGCCTAAGATAGGCTCTTGCTGGGATCATTTCGTCGTCCAATACGCTTACCCGGGCGGCGTCGCCGTCCAGTTCAGCGGCCGCCAGTTCAAAGGCCACGGTACGGCGGAGGGGATAAAAAATCGCGTTTTCGGCTCGAAGGGAGTGCTGGAAACCACATATGGCGGGAACGTCCTTATTCGGGGCGAAAACTTCTATCGCGGCGGCGATACGAGCGCGATCTATGAGGAAGGCGCCGTAGCCAATATTGCCGAGTTCGCCCGTTCGATCCACGCGGGCGATTGGCGGAACCCGACGGTCGAGCCGAGCGTTATGAGCAACCTTGTCACCGTCCTGGGCCGCAAGGCCGCCGTCACGGGCCGGCCCGTAACCTGGGCCGAGATCGAGAAGGACGAGGAGCGATTGATCCCCGACCTCAAGGGATTGAAGGATTGATGATATGCGAAAAATATCTTGGCAAATGGTTCTCGGCTTGGCGATCGCTGTCGGGCTTGCGCTTCCCGCGGCGTCCGTCCCCGCGTCGGCGGCCGGCGCGTCCGTCAAGTTCGGCGTTTGCGACTGGACGCTGGGCAAGTCGGGCGACCCCGCTGCCTTGGCCCTGGCCGGCAAGCTGGGCTTCGAAGGCGTCCAGGTCAGCCTCGATCCGGCCGGGGAGGATTTGGCCCTGATGAAGGAAGAGGCGCGGCGCACCTTCCTGGCCGCGGCCGAGACGACGGGTGTCGCCATCGCCTCGTTTGCCATCGGCAAGCTCAACGACATTCCTCTCAAAAGCGACCCGCGGGCGGAACGCTGGCTGGAGCAGGCTTGTGTAATCGGTGCGGCGATGAACGTCCGACGCGTGCTCGTGCCCTTTTTCGGCAACGGCGATCTGCGCAACGACGCCAAGGGGGTTGACGCCGTCGTGGCTGTTCTCAAGCGGCTGGCGCCTAAGGCGGAGAAGGCGGGAATCGTTTTTGCTCTGGAGTCGTATTTAAGCGCCGACGAAAACCTCAAGATCATCCAGCGCGTCGGCTCCTCCGCCGTGCGGGTCTATTACGACGTGGCCAACTCCTCCGAAGTGGGCTTGGATATCTTTAAGGAGATTCCCGCGCTGGGGGAGAAGATCGTGGAGTTTCACGCCAAGGACAACATGGACTTATACGGCAAAGGCCCGATCGATTTTACCCGTGTCCGCAAGGCCATGGATGAAATCGGATATGTAGGCTGGTTCGTCTTCGAGGGGACCAAGTATCCCCTGGGGCTGGAAGCCAGCCTGCGCTATGACCTGGATTTCCTAAAATCCGTTTATCGCTGATAAGTGGGGTTCTCGAGAGAAGAAGCTCTATTCTTTTTGTCGTTACGAGCCCTCACCGCCGGTGAGGGTGTGGTAACCTGGTTTTCAAACTGGCATGGAATCAAGGAGAGCCTGGCTATGGATATTCCGAATCGCTCCAGATTAATTTCGTACGCCTTGAATTTTGCCGTCATCCTTGCCCTCATTTTACTCGGCGCTGCATGCGTCAAGCCGCCGGCCCCGCCCGAGGCGAAGCCCGTCTTCGGGCTCGAGGCCTTGGCCCGGCCCGATCGCCTGGCCGTTCTCGACCCGACGGCCAAGGCGGGCATGGTTTCGAGCTACGACCGCACGGGTGGAAACGACGACGGATTCTCCGGCAAGTATTCGTTCATCCGCAAGGAGGCGAGCGGCCTCGTCCTGGCCGATCTCGAGGGGCCGGGCCTCATCACTCGCTTCCATACCCCGACCCCGACGGCCGATATCATCGAGTTCTATTTCGACGGCGAGGCTTCGCCCCGGATCAGCCTGAAGGTCAACGAGATGTTTGACGGCGCCCATGCCCCGTTCCTGGCGCCGCTCGTATGGACCGGCGCGGGCGGCTCGGTTTCCTATATCCCTCTGCCGTATCGCAAGTCGTGCAAAGTCGTGGTCAAGGCGGAGTCGTTCCAATTCATCCAGATCAACCACGTCCGATTCCCCGCCGAGGCCGCGATCGAAACGTTCCAGGTCCCGCCTTCGGAGTCGTTCCTTCGCCGGATCGATGATCTTAAGAGCCTGTTCGGGCGCACCGGAGCGGATATTTCGGATCGGATCGCTCCGCCCGGGGCCACAATCGAGACGGAAGCCATTCAGGGCTTCCTGGCCCCGGGGCAAACACTGGCCCTTTTCGAATCGTCCAAGCCCGGCCGCATCGTCGGTCTGCGGATCGGACCGGCCTCGGCCTTCGCCGGCGCCGAGCGGGACGTCATTCTGCGGATGTTCTGGGACGGCGAAGAGAAGCCCGCGGTCGAATCTCCGGTCGGCGATTTCTTCGGCTACAGTTTCGGCCGCCCGGCGATGAGGTCGCTTTTCCTGGGCACGGCCGACGATACGGACTACGTCTATCTCCCGATGCCCTTCGACCGCTCGGCCCGGATCGAGCTCGTGTCCGAGCGCGCCGCCGGGGCGCCGGTTGCGGTGCGGGCCGAGGTCCTTCATGCCCGGACGGGCAAGTCGGCCGGTGAAGGGCGGTTCTACGCCCGCTGGCGGCGCGAGAACCCGCCCCGCGAGGGCGAACCGTACACTTATCTGAAGACGACCGGGCGCGGCCGCGTAGTCGGCATCGCGCTGCAAGCCCAAGGGCCGGAGCCCGGCCAGACGCCCTTCTTCGAAGGCGACGACCGGGCCATGATCGACGGCGCCCTGGCAATTCCCGGCACCGGCTCGGAGGATTCGTTCAACGGCGGCTGGTACGACGTTCCGGGCCGTTGGTATGCGCGCGCGTCGTTCCCTCTCAGCGGCTGTCTGGACTATCTCAAGCCGCAGGCCCGTACCGGCGGCTACCGCTGGTTCATCGCGGACAATTACGGGTATGACAAGAGCATCGACTTCACCATCGAGCATGGACCGGAAAAGAACCTGATCGCCACCGATTACGCCAGCGTCGTCTTCTTCTACTCGGAGGAGCCGCCGACGGGTTTGGAACCGCTTCCTCCCGCCGCGGCGCGCCGCATCGCCGATCCGGCCCGAATCGTTTTCATCCCGGGCTGGAACGTCCCGATCCGCTCGTTCTCCCTGCAGGAGGCGGCTCTGACCAAGACGGTCACCGCCATGGGCAAGGATCGCTTCCGCATCCTATCGATCCGGGCCAAGGGCGAAGACGTCTTCGGTTCCCATCACATCGCCTTCGGCTGCGACGTTCCCTCGTCCGGACGATACCGGATCGGGATCAAGGCGGTCTTGGGTCCCGAGCAAGGGATCGTGCAATTGACCCGCAACGACCGGCCGGCGGGAGAGCCGGTGGACCTCTACGCGGCCGCGAAGAAAAAAAGCGATCTCCTGCCGTTGGGCGAAATCGACTTGCTGACAGGCGAGAACGAAATCGTCTTCCGCCTTGTCGGGAAAAACGCCAAGTCCTCGGGCCTGGGCTTGGACCTGGCTGAGATCGTCTTGGAGAAAAGCCGGTAGGCCGAGGCCAAGTCGTTCGTTCTTTTGTCATGGCGAGGCCTCTCCCGCCGCGGGGAGGCCGTGGCCATCTCATTTTTTCCTGAGAATTGAGGTTGCCACGCTCCCCCTGCTGGGCAGGCCCTCGCAACGACAGGGACTTTCCTCGTCGTCACGAGGGAAAGGTCGCTCGTAAAGACGATAGAGGCCTTTCCGACTTCGTGAACAATCGTTAGGGCTGCTTGATCAAAAAAACATAGTCCAGCCCGAACAGGCTGCCCGGCTTGGCGGCGGGGTTGGGGGCGAGCGATTCGATCGTCAAAACATTCTCGCCCTTCTTCAGCCGAAATACGCCCAGCTTCGGATGGAGCCAGAAGAGCTTGTCCGAGTAACAATCGATGATGGCCGCGACGGCCGTAAACTTGACGGCCAATTGGTCGCCCGGCTGGGCGCCGCGCCAAACCAGGTGCTCGGCCTCCGAACAATTGGCCAGGCGCTCTTTGGCCGCCGTCCCGCCCGTCGTTTCGAACGGCAGACGCTCGCCCTCCTGCGGGTCGAGCATATCGGCCCGAATCCCCAGATCGACGGGACCCAACGAGGCCCGATCGATCTCGGCGGGGCCGGGTGTCCCCGGAGCGGCATACCAGTAGACGACGTGCGACCAGGTCGGCCGGCAGGGCATCCAATGCCACATCTCCTGTTCGAAGCGCAATCCGTCGCGATAGGGGAGTGCGTCGAGGACATACCAGCGGTTGAGGCTGATGTGCCCGCCGCTGCCCGGCCCGTCCACCCGGGTTTGGGCGTGATAGGGCCGGACGAACGGCTGGTTGTCGCCATAGGCGTAGCCGTAGTCGTCCTCGGTGCCCGTGCCGAAGGTGCTGGGGAACGACTCGTTGTCGACGAAGATTTTTTGATCGCCTTCGCCCCACCAGATCAAGACTGGGTTGGCAATCTGGAAGACCGTGCCGATTATCTTGCCTGCGCCGCGCGTATTCAGGACGTTCCAATCGAAGAACGGCCAACTGTCGCGTGTCAGAACGCCCCACTGGGCGTGCAAGTGCATGTCGCGGCCGTCGAAGGCGTGCTTGCCGACACGGAGCTTCAGCTCCACTTCATAGGCGACCCGCCCCGTGTTGGCCAGGCCGAGGCGCATCGAGGACCGAAACGGCATCAGCAGGCGGCTGGTCATCGTCCCGTCAGCGGCAACTGTGAAGAATAGATTGCTGTACGGATTCACTCCCGGCCCTGAGCCGAAGAAATCTCCCAGCGGCGTTCGGACGCCCGCCCATCCGTCAAAATCGATTTCCAGCAGAAGATGCCGGTAGGCGTTGTGAGCCCGCGCGGGATGGGTCCAAGCGCCGTCTTCTTTGGTTCCCAGAACGCGGGCCGACCATTCATAGACAGCCGCGGGGCCGGCTATTTCCGGCCCGGCGGCCGTCCGTCCGGCGTCCACCTTGAACCGAAAGGTCCGCCATTCCGATCCGGCCGGAGCCGGCGCGGGTGCGGGCGCGGCCAAAAAAGACGCTGTTCTCGCCTGGGCTTCGGCCCATTCACCCGCCCGGGCCGGATCGTACGTCTCGACCCGCGCTCCTTCTCCATAGGTCCGGTAGCCGATCTCGTAGTATAGCCGGGGGAATTTCTCCCTCTCCTCAATCGTGATTTTAAGCGATCGCGCAAAGGGCAGGGGGTAGTAGAGATTCCCGCCCGTCCCGCTGATATAGGAGAAGACTGGATCGAACGGGGGTGTCGTCCCGGTGAAGAGATCCTTCAGCGGCAGCGCCAACCGCGGCTGCGTCTCCCCGTCGAAGTAGAACCGCACCGTGTTGGCCCAGTCGGGATTGGCAGACCAGAAGCGGGTGACCGTTCCGGGACCGCTGAGGTCGGCTAGGACGTGCTCTTTGCGACCGTCGTTTGTCTCGGCCCGGACGTACTGGCCGACGTCGCGATTGGCGAACCAGGCTTCGCCGCCGGCTTGGCTGGCCCGGTCGTAGCTGCTGGCCGAGGCGCTCTTGTAGGGCGGCCGCGGTTCGCGCGCCAGATTCTCGAAGTCGACCATCTCGCCCAGCAGGGACTTGACGGTGACGAGCTCGTCCGACGGCGGCAGATTAATCGCCGTATCGCGACTTCGAGATGAAAGGCCGAGCGGCTCGGGAGCCGCGGACGTCATGGCGCGTGCGGC
>JAPKZJ010000129.1 GCA_026393855.1 Candidatus Aminicenantes bacterium | reverse complement strand
ATTGGCAGGCGACGCTTTGCCCGGGGCCCCGGCCGTCAACGCCGCTTTCGGAGACGCATTCGGAAAAGGTCCGGCCTCGGCAGGGGCATCGACCCCACTGTAGCGGGTTGTGGGTTACAGGGCACCGCTGGCTCCCCGTCTAGCACGGCCGAGCGGTTATTATAACCCAATCAGAAGCGGTAGGCGAGGCCGCCGCGAAGCAGCAGCCCGTCCCAGATCCCGGCCTCGGCCAGGAGGGAAATCCCTTTGTAGACATCCAGCTTCAGCCCGAAGCTGAGCTGGAAAATAATGATGTTCTTGGGGATCGCGAAATCGATGTCTTCCGACAGCTCGGCGAAGGTTTTAGTTTCTTCCTCGCTGATGGAGTCGGAGTTGGAGCCATATTGGTAGCTCCCCGAATAAGCGTAGGCGGCCGTGCCGTCGAAAGAGGCGAACCCGAAGCCGAGCGATACGAAAGGCCGCAGACGGCCGCGACCGATCTCCCAGCGGAACCCGAAGTTGGTCGAAAAGGGGGCGGTTTCCAAGGCGGCGGTCGCCTCGATCTGGGCCGTGGCGCCGTTGGTGAAGGTCTGTTGGGCCGACCCGGTCATGGCCAGCTTGATGCGGGTTTTTTCCAGCGAGGCTCCGAAACTGAAGGTGCCGGCCCAGCCGCGGGCGTAGTACCGGATCTCTAGGCCGTAGTTACCGCCCTGCGAATCGAGCTCCAGACTCGGCGTAAAGGCGGCCTCGACCAATCCTCCATAGGAGGCACCGAGCTTCTTGACGACTTGATGCTGCAGCTCCTCGCCCAGCTTGTCGAGGAGCTTGCCCTTGAACAGGCCCATGATCGGGTCGATCGTCCAGACTCCGGAATGAACGTTGACTTCCCAATGCCCGCTGGAGAAGAGCGTCCCCAGGCTCAAGGGCTTCTCTTCGACCGGCGTCGTCTCGGCCGCCCGGGGCTTCGTCTCCGCCGCGGGATCGGGCTCCGTTCTCCGAACCGGGACGGACTTCGCCGAAGGGGGCTCCTCAGCCCGCTTCTCGGGACGGGCCGCACCAACAGCTTCTTCGGCGGGCAGACCCTTGGCCTTCACCTCGGCCCGCACCGATTGAAAAAGATCGACGAAGCTCTTGGGATAGAACGAGTCGGAGATCTCCTTGCCGGGATCGATCTGGGCCGTCTGCCTCATCCATTTGACCGAATTGGCCATGTCACGATCGTAGAAATAGCACAAGGCCAGCCCGAAATAGGCGGCCGAAAGGTTCAGCTTGCTGCGCGACATCGCCGCTGCTTCCAGATAGGTGCCGACGGCCAGCTTGTAATCGCCCTTCTGGTAATACCCATCGGCCTGGCGCAGAAGAGCGGCCGCATCGTCTTCCTGGGTTTGGGCTGGGAGCAGAGCGGCCCCGAACGACAGGGCCAGGAGGGCCGCCAGAATCGGCCGGAACGAGGCTGAGAATCGGATGTTCCGCATTCGCTTCCTATTTTCCTTCCGGAATCATGGTAGCGGCGGGTTTGCGGATTGTCAAACGAAACCGCGGGAAGGGTCCGCGAGGTCTTGTTCGCGCGTCTTCCCCGGCCGGGCCGGAGTGTGGTATACCGGACGCGCCGAGCGCGGATGCACGGCTCGCCGAGGAGAACGCTCATGAAGCGAACGATCGCCGTCCTTCTCATGGTCCTGATTTGGCCCGCGGCCGGACTTCGGGGGACCGGGCCTCGCCCGGACGGCCGGCCCTTCCAGATGCTGCCGGGCGGCCGGCCCCTCCCGCCCGAACCGTGGCCGAAGGCCATCCACACCTTCGGATTCCGGGGGACCGAGTTTGCCCTGGATGGGAAGCCTTTTCAAATGCTGGCGGGCGAGATGCATTTTCAGCGGATCCCGCGCGAGTACTGGAAGGACCGCCTGCTCAAAGCCCGAGCCATGGGCCTGAACACCGTCTGCACCTATGTCTTCTGGAACCTACTGGAGGCCGAACCCGGGAAGTGGGACTTCAGCGGCGGCAACGACCTGGCCGCCTTCATCCGAACGGCGGGCGAGGCCGGGCTCTGGGTCGTGGTGCGCCCGGGACCCTACGCTTGTGCCGAATGGGACTTCGGCGGTCTGCCGATCTGGCTCCTGCGCACGCCCGACATCAAGGTCCGCTGCCTGGACCCACGCTACATCGAGGCCTGCCGGCGGTACATCGCCAAGCTGGCCGATCTCCTGCGGCCGCTCCAGGTTCACAAGGGCGGCCCGGTCCTCATGGTCCAGATCGAGAACGAATACGGTAGCTACGGCAACGACCGCGGCTACCTGTCGGCCTTGAAATCGATGTGGGAGAAAGGGCGGATCGAAGTTCCCTTCTACACCGCCGACGGGGCGACGCCTTACATGCTGGAGGCCGGTTCCATCCCGGGCTGCGCCATCGGGCTCGACCCGGGGGCCAACGAGAAGGATTTCGCCGCGGCGGCCAAGCTCGGCCGCGGCGTTCCCGTCTTTTGCAGCGAGCTCTATCCCGGCTGGCTCACCCACTGGGGCGAGCCCTGGGCCCGGGCCAAGACCGAAGAAGTCCTCAAGGATCTGGAGTGGCTTCTGGCCAACAAGAAATCGTTCAATCTCTACGTCGTCCACGGCGGCACGAATTGGGGCTTCTGGGCCGGCGCGAATATGGGCGACGCCTACCAGCCCGATGTGACGAGCTACGACTACGACGCCCCCCTCGACGAGATGGGGCGGCCCACGCCCAAGTATTTCGCCATCCGCGACCTGCTGGCCAAGCACCAGCCGGACGGGGCCGTGCTTCCGGACATGCCCGCGCCTCTGCCCGTCATCGAAATCGCAACCGTCGCCTTCACCGAGGGCGCGTCCTTGTTCGACAATCTGCCTCCGTCCGTGGCGATCCCCCAGCCCAAGCCCATGGAATTCCTGGGCCAGGACCACGGTTTCATCCTCTACCGGACGGGCTTCCGCGGCCATGCCAGCGGCAAGCTGAAAATCTGGGAGCTTCACGATTACGCCAACATCTACGTGGACGGACAAATTCTGGGGACGCTTAGCCGGGCGAAAAAGGAAGACACCATCGAGATTCCCGCGGCCGGCTCCAAGCCGACCACACTCGACATCCTGGTCGAGGGGATGGGCCGGATCAATTTCAGCCAATATATGATCGACCGCAAGGGCATCACCGACCGGGTCACCCTGAGCGGTATGACCCTGATGGATTGGCAGGCTTTCTCCCTGCCGATGGAACCGGCTTACCTCGCCGGGCTGAAATTCAAGCCGCTCCTGCCGGGGCCGCAAGGGGCGGAGGCGCGGCCGGGGATGTTCTTCCGGGGGAGCTTCGATCTGGAGACTCTCGGCGACACCTACCTCGACATGCGCGGCTGGGCCAAAGGCATCGTCTGGATCAACGGACACAATCTGGGGCGCTACTGGGAGATCGGGCCGCAGAAACGGCTGTACTGCCCGGCCCCATTTCTCAAGAAAGGCCGCAACGAGATCGTCGTCTTCGACCTCCACCGGACGGCTCCGGCGATCGTGACCGGGGAGAAAAGCCTGGATTGAGTCGGGTGCCGGCGCGCACCGCCCCAAATTGACTTCGCCTAAGGGGCGTGGTATGAAACACGCTTCCATTTTGCATCCGCCGGAGGTGCCGATGTTTCGTTCGCGCCGACTCCTTCCCCTCGCTCTCGCCATCCTCGTCCTGGCGTCCGGGCTGGCCGCCCAGACCCCTCCGGACAAGTTCCTCGGGTTCCAGGTCGGGGCTGATAAGAAGCTGGCCGACTACGGCCAGATCAAGGCCTATTTCGAGAAGCTCGATCAGGAATCGCCGATGCTCAAGCTCTTCGTCATCGGCGAGACGACGCTGAAGAAGCCCATAATCATGGCCGCCATCTCGACCGAGGCCAACCTGGCCCGGCTGGACCGCTGGAAGGAGATCGTCCGCAAGCTCCGCGACCCGCGCCTGACGCCGATCGAGGAGGCCCAAGCGCTGGCCAAGGAGGGCAAGGCCGTCATCCTGGTCTCCTGCAGCCAGCACTCGACCGAGATCGGGGCCTCCCAGGCCTCCATGGAGCTAGCCTACAACCTGGTCGCCGGCAAGACCCCCTACGACGCCAAGAAGATCCTGGCCGACGTCATCCTGCTTCTAGTCCCGACCTCCAATCCCGACGGCAACCAGATGGTCGTCGATTGGTACAAGAAATACGTCGGGACGAAGTTCGAGGCCGGCTCGATGCCCTGGCTGTACCACTATTACGCCGGCCACGACAATAACCGGGACTGGTACATGCTGAACCTCAGCGAGACCCGGGCCATGACCCAGGTGCTTTATCACGACTGGCTGCCCCAGATCCACATGGACCAGCACCAGCAGGGCTCCAACGGCGCCCGCCTTTTCATCCCGCCGATGATGGACCCGCCGCTGCCCAATATCCATCCGCTTGTCTGGAGGACCCAGAACCTCCTCGGCACGGCCATGGCTTACGACCTGCAGCAGGCCGGCAAGAGCGGCATCGTCAACGGCCGCAGCTACACGGCCTGGTACATCGGGGCCGGCGACGACACGCCTTGGCTGCACAATGTCATCGGTATCCTCAGCGAAGCCGCTTCGGTCCGGTTGGCGACCCCCATTTACATCGAACCGAGCGAGATTCCCTCCTCCTACGTCGAGAAGATGATGGATTTCGTCGATCCCTGGCCCGGCGGCTGGTGGCGCCTACGCGACATCGTCGAGTACGAAGTCATCATGACCGAGAGCCTGCTCAAGACGGCCGCCCTGCACAAGGAAGACCTGCTGCTCAACTATTGGCGGATGTCCAAGGACGCCATCGAGAAGACCGACAAGGGCCAACCCTACGCCTTCATCATCCCGGCCAAGCAGCACGACTATCCGACGATGCTCCGGATGCTGGACGTCCTGATGCGGGGCGGGGTGGAAATCCACCAAGCCAAGGCCGATTTCATGGTCGGCAACCGGCTCTACGGCGCCGGGTCGTTCGTCGTCAAGATGGCCCAGCCCTATAAGCCTTACGCCTGGGCCCTGTTGGAGAGACAGAAATACCCCGACATCCGCCAGTATCCCGGCGGCCCCCCGCAGCCGCCCTACGACAACGCCGGCTGGACTCTGCCGCTCCAGATGGGCGTCGCTTGCGATCAGATCATGGAGCCGTTCGAGGCCAAGCTGGACCGGCTGGATGCGGTGCCGTCGCCCAAGGCTTCGGCGGGACAGGGCCAAGGAGCATATATCGTTCTGGATTCCCGGATCAACGCTTCCTCGTCCATCGCCTTCGCCCTGCTCAAGGACGCCAAGGCCGAATTCTGGCGGACCAAAGCCAAATCGATAAAAAAAGGTCTCGAGATTCCCGCCGGAAGCTTCCTCGTCAAGAACACGCCCGAGGTCAAAGCGGCCCTGCCCGCCCTGGTCGAAAAATACCATCTGGCCGTCCTCGACTTGCCCGATATCGAAGGCCTGGCCAAAGCCGGGCTCAAGCTTCATCGCGTCGGCCTCTACCAGTCCTGGCGCGGCAACGCCGACGAAGGCTGGACCCGCTACATGTTCGACGACCTGGCCATCCCCTACAAGACCCTGCACAACGAGGATTTGAAGGGGACCAAAGAGAAGAAGCCCGATTTGCGCGCGGACTTTGACGTCATTGTCTTCGCCGACGAAAGTACGGCGACCATTCGATCCGGCCAGCGCGGCGGCATGCCCGGCGGAGCTCCCGGCGGCGCCCCCGGCGGCGCGGCCACACCCGGCGCACAGGCTCGGCCTTCGACCTCGACCACCCCGCCCGAGTACGAGGGCGGCATCGGCCAGGAAGGCATGGATGCCCTGCGGGCATTCGTCGAGAAGGGCGGCGTCGTAGTCACCCTCAACGGAGCCTGCGACCTGGCCATTGCCGAGTTCGGCGCCCCGGCCCGCAGCAGCCTGACCGGAGTCGATCGAACCAAGTTTTTCTGTCCGACTTCGATTCTCCGCATCCTGGTGGACAACGAGACGCCCATCGGCTACGGCATGCCCAAGGAGGCCGCGGCCATGTTCGTCAACAGCCTGGCCTTGGACACTTCCAATCCGCCGTTCGATTGGGACCGCAAGGTCGTGGCGACCTACCCGCAGGATGAGATCCTGCTTTCCGGCTGGCTGCTGGGGGAAGAGAATTTGGCCCGCAAGGCCTGCGTCGTCGACACCAAGTACAAGGAAGGCCGGTTCATCCTGATCGGCATCCGGGCCCAGAACCGGGCCCAGTCGCACGGAACGTATAAGTTTCTACTTAACGCCCTGCTCTATCCCGAAGCGAACTAAGGCGCCTACTCGCCCGATTGGTCGAGGTGTCCCTCGCGGACGATGCGGGCGCGGCCCGTGGCCGTATCCAGGTCGTAGATGTTGAATTCCGTCCGCAGGTCGAACCAGGGGTGCCGAATAGCCAGGTTGATCGAGGCCGATCCGTTCTCGGGGGAGCTCGCGATGCGATGGTAGACGTTTGTCGGCCAGGACAGCATGGCCGGCCGATCGGCCAGGACGACCCCGTCTTTTTCGATCCGCTCCGGCCTCACTCGGAATCGGATCAGGCGGCCATCCCGGAAAAGCTCGATGTCGCGAAACCCGGCCAACACAACCAGATTATCTTCCTGGCCGTTGTGCATGTACCAAGGCCGTTCGATCCCGGCCGTCGATCCGGGCGAAAGGGCGCCCCGGTCATGCAAAACCCGGTCGATGGCTTGAATGGAGGCGAAGGACCCCATGGGGACGGCGTCGAACAGCACTCCGGCCGTCTTTCGGTAAGTGCGAAGCGCCGTGGCGCGGTAAAGACCGTCGACCCGGTCGATGAGTTCGTCGGGATGCGCATGCGGAGCCATGGTCTCTCCTGCCTTCAAGGTTGAATCCAGCCTATTGGAACGAGGTGATGATCACTTTGATCAGCGAGGTCAGGGCCGCGAGGTCCCGGGCGTCGATCTTCTCGATGAAGGAGTGCGCGTAGGCCCCCGGCCACGACAACGGGATGTCGACGGCGCCTCCGACGGTGAAGACCGAGCCGTCGTTGCCGCCCCGGGAATCGGCCACCTGGACCGGAATCTTGCGGGCCGCGGCCAGGGCCAGGACCTTGTTCAGCTGCGGTTTGGGGATGATATTCGAGCTGTCCAAAGCCCGCAGCACCGCGCCCTGGCCGAGCCGGGCGTTCCCGAAACGCTTGTTCTCGAGCGGTGAATCGGACGACACGAACGTGTCGACGGCAAAGACGTAATCCGGCTTGAGGACGCGGGCCAGCTCGGTCGCCCCCAGGAGCCCCGTCTCTTCCTCCACACTCCAGGCACATGTGATGGTCCGGCCTTTGAGCTTGGACCAGTCGGTCTGCTGGGCCGCGGCCAGCAGGGCGGCGCAGCCGGCCCGGTCGTCCACGGCCCGCGCGGCCAGGACGCCCGAAGCGAGATCGATCAGGCTCTTCTTGAAGAGAACCATTTGGCCTTCGGCGATCCCCAGCCCGCGCGCCTCCGTCTCGGTCGACGCCCCGACGTCCAGGTCGTAGGCTTCCGGCGCGAAGGGCGCGGCCTTGGCCGTATCGAAATCGGACCGGGGGGGAATGACGCCGTCGACGGGCCCCTTGGGCGTCTGGACCGCGAACGGCCGGCCCTCGCACGCCTGCGGCAAAAACCCGCCCCGCCCTTTCAGGCGGACCAAGCCCAACGGGGAGATCTTGTCCACCGTCATTCCCAGCTCGTCGGCATGGGCGACGAAGAGGATATGGGGCCGGCCCGTCCCGACAGTGAACCAGAGATTCCGGCGGGCATCGCGCTCCGGCTGGACGCCCTTGGGAAGGCGGGCCTGGATCCAATCCATGACCGCCGTCTCCTGGCCGGAGAGGCCCGGCACGAGGACGATCTGCCGGAGAAGGTCCCAATCCGAGACGGGGCTTTGGGCCGAGGCCGGGCCCGCGAAGACCGCCAGGCAGATCGCCGCGGCAAGAAGGCCCGGCTTGCGGCTCATTCGAATCTCCCCTTCCCGAAGACCTCGGTCAGGAGATCGACGAGACGGCCGGCGTCTTTCATATCGATCGTTTCCGCGGGCGTCCCGGCGTAGCGGGCCGGCAGGGCCAGGATGACGGCGTCGCCGCCGTTCGCCAAGAAGGGCGCCAGCAGCGGCGACTCGATTCCCACCCGGAACTGGAGCGGGATCTTCATTTCCGAGGCTGTGCTTTCGATAAAATCGCGAATCTTCGAGGGCCCTTCCTTGGCCTGGACGAGGACGACGCCCTTGCCGAAGACGGGGCTCGTCTCGCCCCGGTCGGCCGGGATGATATCGAGGACGATGGCCGTCTTCCCCGTCATCCGGTTGCGGGCCCGCGCCGCGCCGAGGGACGAGCGCGAGCCGCGGGCGGGAAACCGCGATTGGGCCATCCAGGCGAGCTGGGCGGCCGCCGGCTTTTTGTTAAGATCCGCCGCTTGGACGCTCAACCCGGCCGCCGCCGCAAGGACGGCGCCGAGCGTCTTGACCCCAAGTCCGGGCCCGGCCAAGCGGTCGCCGGCCAGCTCGGCCAAAACGGGCTTGAAGGAAACAGGGTCCAGGATCTCCACCCCCCTGGCCCGGGCCTCCGTCTCGGTCCGGGCCGCGATGTCTACGAAGATGAGGTCGAGCGTCAGCTCCTTGGCCAGCTGATCGCGGCGCTCGCGCGACAGCAGGTGCATGGCCGGCTGGGCGACCACTCCGTTGATCGGCCCGGCCTTGGTCCCGACGACGACGGCGTGTCCCAGGAGAAACGAATCGAAGATGGGAACGGGCGGCGCACCAACCCGATCCAGGGTCAGGTACCCATCCGGCGTGATGCCGCTGACGACGTACCCGAATTCGTCCAGGGCGGCGACGACGATCGGCCCGCCCGATCCCAAACGAGCGTAGAGGCCGCCCAGGCCGTCTATCTCGGCCGCAAGCGATTTGGGCAGAAAGGCGGCGATCTTGGCGGCCAGGGCCGCTTCGTTCCCGGTCACCGAGGCGATCGGGTAGAGGTCCTTGACCAGGAACCGGATATCGCCGGCCCCGGCGAGCGAGGCCAAGGCCAGGACGGCCAGCCCGGCCGCGAAACCCCGACGGACGGAACGCGTCATCCCTGCAAGGCCTTCATGGCCTTGTCGATATTGGCCACGTCCACGACGAGCGAGATGATGTTGTTCTTGCGGCTCAAGGTGGCGTAGCAGTACTCGATGTTGATCCCCTCGTCGCCCAGCTTGGCGGTGAATTCGGCCAGGGCGCCGGGGCGGTTCTCCAGCTCAATAAGCAGAACGTCGCGCAGCTCGATCGTATAGTTGAGCTTCTCCAGAAGCTTGACGGCTTTATTCAGGCTCTTGACGTAGATTTTGGCCGTGTCGTGAAAGACCCCGATGCTCTCGATGTTGATCTCGTTCTCGGCCAGGTAGCCGCAGAGGTCGCCCAGGGTCGAAGGCTTGTTCTCCAGGATGACAAAGATCTCGGTGATGCGTTCCATGGATACCTCTTAATGTGGATTTAAAGGCCTCTTGGGGAAGCCGGCGATGTTCCCATTTCGGTGCTTCCAATATAAGGCCCGACGGGGGAAAAATCAATGCCGCGCCCAAGACGCATTAATCGAATATTTTACCCGGGTTGAGGATGCCGCGGGGGTCGAAGACCCGCTTGATGCCGCGCATCAGCTCGATCTGGACCGGCGGCAGGCTGGCCGCCAGGTAGTGCTTCTTGACCAGCCCGATGCCGTGCTCGCCGGAGACGACCCCGCCCCGGGCCAGCCCATCGGCGTAGATCTCGGCCCGGACCGGATCGAAGGTGGCCCGCCATTCCGCTTCTGGCACGGGCTCGACCCGGCCGGCCCGCCAGCGCGCTTTCATGATGTGGGTGTGCACGTTGCCGTCGCCGGCATGGCCGAAGGTGGGCAGCCAGACGCCGTATTTGGCCGCGATCTCGCTGACCCGCTTGACGTGGCCGGCGATCTCGGCCCGCGGCACGCAGATATCGAGGACCTCGACGATGTCGGCCTTGAGGGCTTCGTACATGTGCGATCGGATGGCCAGGACGTTGTCCTGCTTGGCCGGGGTGTCGGCGATGAAGACGTCCAGGGCGCCCCGCTCCAGGCCGGCCGCGGCCACGGATTCGGACAGCCGGTCCATCTCCTCCTCGGACGCGGCGTCGAGGATGACGAACAGATGAACCTCCCCGTCGTGGCTGGGCCAGGTCCGCTGCAGATGGGCCTCGGTCAGCCGGATGACATCCAGGGGGACGAACTCCAGGGCCAGCGGAACGATATCGTGCCGGAGCAGCGCGGGCACTGTCTCGATCGCGGCCTCCAACGTCGCGAACGGGATGACCAGCGAGCGGGTCAGGGCGGGCTTGGCCCGGAACTGGATGACGGCCTTGGTGATGACCCCCAGCGTCCCTTCCGAGCCGATGAAGAGATGCATGAGGTTGTACCCCGTACTGCTCTTGATCAGCTTGCCGCCGAGCGATAAAATGTCGCCGACCGCGGTCACGACCTCCAGCCCCCGAACGTACTGGCGGATGACGCCGTACTTGACGGCCCGGCTGCCGCCGGCGTTGGTGGCCACCATACCGCCGACCATGGCGCTCTCCTCGCCGGGATGGGGCGGGAAATTGAACCCGGCCTCGTCGA
>JAPKZJ010000128.1 GCA_026393855.1 Candidatus Aminicenantes bacterium | reverse complement strand
TAGGAGGAGCAGCCATGAAAGACAAAGACCTTAACTTCGAAAAAGCCCTGGCCGACCTGGAATCGACCGTCGACAAGCTGGAGAAAGGCGGGCAGAGCCTGAACGAATCGCTGGCCCTCTTTGAAAAAGGCGTCAAGCTGGCCCGTTTCCTCCGCGACGAGCTGGACCGGGCCGAGAAAAAGGTCGAGATCCTGCTCAAGGACGAGAAAGGCGAGGTCCGGGCCCGCCCCTTCGGGCAGGACGGAAGCGAAAGCGCGGACGCGGCCGAGGAAGCGGAAGAGTCCGACGAGGAAGATGCGGACGAGGACGACGGCCAGGAATCCGATGCCGCCGCCGAGCCGGCCCCCAAGACCAAAGCCAAGGGCAAGCCCAAGCCCGAGAAAAAGACCGACGACGGCTCCGCCCTGCCCTTCTGAACCGGCCCCCAAAACTGGCGTAAATCGTGGTATAATTGTGACTTATCCTAGTCGTCCCGAGGCCCGGCAAAGCCGGGGCGTGGGGACCTGGCTTAAAGATGAGGTTGCCACGCACTCCCCTTTGGGGAGTGCTCGCAATGACGCATTGTCGCAAGGCGTCGTCTTTGCCACGCCAAAGGCTCGCGATGACGAAGGGATTTGATTGTCGTCCCGAGGCCCGGCAAAGCCGGGGCGTGGGGACCTGGCGATGGTTCGCGAAGGAAAGGTCCCCACGGCGCGCTTTCAGCGCCCCTCGGGACGACGAAGCGTCGCCACGCCTGGGGCTCGCGACAACGACTGAAAGCCGCTCAGAAATCGAAACGAATTAACAAAATGAACCGCATTCTCGATACGATCAACGGGCCGGAGGATCTTCGCAAGATCCCGGTCGACGACCTCGGCCGCCTGGCCACCGAGATCCGGGCCATGATCCTGGACGTGGTCTCCAAGAACGGCGGCCACCTCTCCGCCAACCTGGGCGTCGTCGAAATCACCTTGGCCCTGCACCGGGTTTTCAACACCCCTTTCGACAAGATCATCTGGGATGTCGGGCACCAAACCTATGCCCACAAGATCATCACTGGCCGGCGGGACCGCTTTCGCGGCCTGCGCCAGCGCGGCGGAATCCTGGGCTTCCCCGCCCGCGAAGAGAGCGAGTACGACGCCTACAACACCGGCCACGCCTCGACCGCCCTTTCGGCCGCCCTGGGCATGGCCGTGGCCCGGGATAAAAAAGCCGAATCCCACCGCATCATCGCCGTGGTCGGCGACGGCAGCCTGACCGGCGGCGTTTCCTGGGAGGCCCTCAACCAGATCGGCCACCTGCGGACCAAGCTGATCGTCGTCCTGAACGACAACGAGATGTCGATCTCGCAAAGCGTCGGGGCCATCTCCAAGTACCTCGGATACCTAGCCTCGGGCCAACACTATTTGCGGATCAAAGACCGGGCCAAGACCCTGCTCAAGTCCATCCCGGCCCTGGGCTGGCCGATCATCAAGGCCGGCCGGGCCGTCGAGGAGCTGGTTAAAAAAGTCTTTTTCCCCGGCTTGGTCTTCGAGGAGCTGGGGCTTCGCTATGTCGGCCCGGTCCAGGGGCACAGCCTGCCCTCGCTGATCGAGGTCTTCCAGGACGCCCGCAAGTACCAGGACGGTCCCATTCTGATCCACTGCGTCACCCGCAAAGGGCGCGGCTATGTGCCGGCCCAGGAAGACCCCGAGCATTTTCACGGCGCCTCGCCTTTCAATGTCCAATCGGGCAAAGCGGCTGCCAAAACCGGCCCGCCCTCCTACTCCGACGTCTTCGGCCGGACGATGGTTGAGCTGGGCAAGGCCGACCGCCGCATCCTGGCCATTACCGCGGCTATGCCCGAAGGGACGGGCCTGACCGGCTTCGCGGCGGAGCTGCCCGGCCAATTCTTCGACGTCGGCATCGCCGAGCAGCACGCCGTCAATTTCGCGGCCGGCCTGGCCATCAGCGGATTCAAGCCGGTCTGCGCCATCTATTCCACTTTTTTGCAGCGCGCCTACGACCAGATCTATCACGACGTCTGCCTGCAGAATCTCCCGGTCGTCTTCGCCCTGGACAGGGCCGGGGTGGTCCCGGACGACGGGCCGACCCATCAGGGGATCAACGACATCGCCTTTCTGCGCCACATGCCCAATATCGTTCTTATGGCGCCGCGCGACGAAAACGACCTGCGGCATATGCTGAAAGCGGCCTTGGGCTACGGCCGGCCCGTCGCCATCCGCTACCCCAAAGCCATGGGCTTCGGCGTCCCGATGGACGAAGACTTCAAGCCCATTCCCTTGGGCCAAGCCGAGGTGCTGCGCGAGGGCGGCGAGAACGCCGACCTCATCCTGGCCTACGGCAGCCTGGTCCATCCGGCCCTCGAAGCAGCCAAGGCCCTCGAGGCGGAAGGCTTGCGCACGACGGTCGTCGACGCCCGATTCGCCAAGCCGCTTGACGAAGAAATCATCCTGCGCTGCGCCCAACCCGGACGGGCCGTCATCACGGTCGAAGAGGCCGTGACGGCCGGCGGCTTCGGGACGGCGGTGCGCGAGCTGCTTGACGCCCGCGGCCGCGGCGACATCCGGTTCCTGTCCGTCGGGCTGCCGATCGAGATCTACCCGGTCGGCAAGACGGAGCAGATCAAGCGGGACTTCCGCCTCGACGCCCCCGGCCTGACCGAGCAATTCCGGGAATTTTTAAAAAGCTGATTCTTTGTCGTTGCGAGCCCCTGCCAACGGCAGGGGCGTGGCAACCTCATCCTGCTTTAAGAGAGGTCCCCACGTCGCTGTTCCTCGCGGTGACGATCGCAACGACGTCACATCAAGGACGGTCAGAGCCCCGCCTCGGGACGACATACATTGTTGTTTTTACGAGTGATCGAAGCGTATGCATGGGAACCTGGCTTTCTGCTCCTCCTGAGACTTTCCCTGCCCCCGCGCGTCCATATAGATAGGATCCTCCTCATGGCCAAGCCATATTTCATCTATATTCTGGCCAACTCACGCAACATCGTAATCTACACGGGAGTCACCAACGATCTTGTCCGTCGTGTCTATGAACACAAGAATGACTTCGTCGAAGGCTTTACGAGAAAATATCGAGTCCACAAGCTCGTTTACTATGAAGTCTGCGAAAACGCGTTGTCGGCGATCCAACGGGAAAAACAGATCAAATCGTGGAGCCGAAAGAAAAAGAACGCTTTGATCGCGGCCATGAATCCGGGCTGGGAGGAGCTTTATGGGAAGTTATGAGGCTCGTCTTCCCGAGCCCGGGCCTAGCTGGGGCGTGGGGATCTCGCCGGATTGGAGGAGCTTTATGGGAAGCCATGAAAGGGAAGTATAATGGAGAGGTTGCCGCGCCCCTGCCGTTGGCAGGGGCTCGCAATGACAAATGAGTTTAAGATATGCGGTGCCACGCACTCGCCATAGGCGAGTGTTCGCAATGACGATCAAGATGAAAAAAGAGCGGGCCGATAAAGTCCTGGTCGAACAGGGGCTGGCCGCGACGCGCCAGAAGGCTCAAGCCCTGATCATGGCCGGGCTCGTCTCCGGCCCCGCCGGCCGCATCGAAAAGGCCGGCCAACCCATTAACCCCGCCGCCGTTCTCACGATCGCCAAACCCCTGCCGTATGTCGGCCGGGGCGGATTCAAGCTGGAGCAGGCGCTGGACGAGTTCGCCGTCTCTCCGCAGGGCCTGGTCTGTGCCGATATCGGCTCGTCCACGGGCGGGTTCACCGACTGCCTCCTGCAGCGCGGCGCGGCCCGCGTCTTCGCGGTGGACGTGGACATCCGCCAGCTCGACGACCGCCTGCGCCGCGACCCCCGCGTCGTGACCCTCCAAAAAAACGCCCGCAATCTAGTGGCTTCCGATTTCCCCGCCGCGCCCGCCGAGCGGCCAATGCTGTTCGTCATGGATGTCTCGTTCATCTCGATTCTCAAGATATTGCCGGCACTGCGGGGGATGCTATTGGCGGTCGCCCCGAGGACTGAGACTGGCAAAGACGACGATTCCTGTCGTCCCGATGACAATCCTATTCATCGTCCCGAAGACAATCCTATTCGTCGTCCCGAGGAGGACGCTTCGTCCGACGTGGGGACCTCTCTTCAAGAAGGGCAAGGAGAGGGGTTGCCACCGGGCCTGCGGCCCGTCGCAACGACAATCACAGCGCTCCTTGCGGTCGCTCGCAATGACGGAGAGAACCAGGTTGCCGCGCTCCCTTCGGTCGCTCGCAATGACGAGAAAATTGCGCTTGTCGCCCCGAGTCGCCTCGACGTGGGGGCCTCTCTTCAAGAGGAGCAAGAAGAGGGGTTGCCGCGCCAAAGGCTCGCAACGACAGATCAACAAAAAATTCCAAAAGACCACCCCATCCTCCTGACCCTGATCAAGCCCCAGTTCGAAGCTGGCCGCGGCCAGGTCGGAAAAAAAGGCATCGTCCGCGACCCCGCTCTGCACGCCGAGATCCTGACCCGGGTGGCGGCCGAAGCGGGCCGGACCGGGTTCGCCCTGCGGGGCCTCGTCCGCTGCAGCACCCACGGCCGGACCGGCAATCAGGAGTTTTTCGCCCGCTGGGAGCCCGGCGGCATGGAACCTGCCGCCGTGGACATGTTAAAATGGATCGAAATTGTGACCACCCATGAACCCGATTAAAAGCGTCGGCGTCATCGTCAAGGCCCATGCCCCCGGGGTGGAGGAAGTACTGCGCGACCTCCTGGCCTATCTGGACCGGCGCGGCGTCGCCTGCCGGCTGGAAGAAGCGGCCGCGGAAAAGCTCGGCCTCCCGGACGGCCTCCGCCGCGAGGATATTCCCGCCCTCGTCGATCTTGTCGTCGTCCTGGGGGGCGACGGAACCCTGCTCAGCGTCGCCCATCTGGCGGCACGCGCCGCAGTCCCGGTCATGGGCGTCAACCTGGGGCACCTGGGCTTCCTGGCCGAAGTCCCCGTCCCCGAAATGGCCCGGACCCTGGACGAGATCCTGGCCGGAAACGAAGCCCTCATCAGCGCCCGCATGATGCTCGAGGCTGCCCGCGACGGCGAGCGCTGGCTCTGCCTCAACGACATCGTCATTAATAAAGGCGCCCTGGCCCGAATGCTCCATATCGCCATCCGGATCGACGGCGAGGACATCGCCGAGGTCCGGGCCGACGGCCTGATCGTCTCGACCCCGACCGGCTCTACGGCCTACACCCTGAGCGCGGGCGGCCCGATCATCCAGCCGCAGCTGCCGGCCATCCTGCTGACCCCCATCTGCCCCCATACCCTGACCTTTCGGCCCATGGCCATTTCGGCCCGGGCCCGGGTCGAGCTACGGGTCCAGGCCTCCGAGGAGGCCTTTCTGACGATCGACGGCCAACGCGGCGCGCCGCTGACCAGGGGGGACATGGTCGAGGTCGTGCGGGCGTCATGCGAACTGAAGCTCATCCGCTCGCCGCTGCGCGGCTATTACGACC
Source organism: Candidatus Aminicenantes bacterium (assembly GCA_026393855.1). Taxonomy (NCBI): domain Bacteria; phylum Candidatus Aminicenantota; species Candidatus Aminicenantota bacterium. The sequence goes on along the minus strand of JAPKZJ010000128.1, from coordinate 2,573 downwards.
TGCTCAAAGAGAAGCTGTCCTGGGGCGGCTGACACGGCCCGGATTCCCCCTCCCGTATCGGGTCTATCAACTTGATTATGAATTATTTACGATTTATTGTCGGGGCCCCGGCGTTAGTGTATGATGTCTTTTCGCCATGAAGAAGAAGCTCCGCGTTCTGATCGTCTCGCCCGAGCTGGCCCCCCTGGCCACTGGCACCGGAGGCCTGGGCGAGATGGTCCGTTTGGCCGCTGAGGAAGCAGCCGCCCAGGGCGCCGCCGTCTCGATCGCCTTGCCCCGCTATCGGGTTCCGGCAATCGAAGCCCTCCGTCTGGAGCCGGTGCTGCCCGAGTTTTATGTCCCGGTCGGGACCGAAAGGGTCAAAGCCGCAGCTTATCGGGCCCAGTCGGGCGGGCTCGAGGTCTACCTCATCGATAGCGCCGAGTATTTCCTGCGCGACCGCCTCTACGGGGCGGAAGGCGCCGCCTACCTCGACAACGACGCCCGCTTCGTGTTCTTCGCCCGGGCCGTGGTCGAGCTGATCCTCAAAGCCAAGCTGGCCGTGGACGTCGTCCATTGCCACGACTGGCCGGCGGCGCTGGTGCCGCTCTTCCTGCGAACCCATTACGCGGGCCGGGCCCTGCTGAAAGACACCGCCAGCGTCCTATCGGTGCCGGAATTCGACGGGAAAGGGCGATTCCCGGCCGAGTCCCTGGCCTTCACCGGCCTGACCTGGGATTACTTCACGCCCGAGCAGCTGGCCCAGAACGGCCGCTTCGACTTCCTCAAGGCCGGGGTCGTCTTTTCCGACGCCCTGACCGGGCCCGCCTGGGCCGTGCCGGGCGCCCCCCCGCGCGGAGTGGACGGCAACGGCTGGGCCGAGGCGCTGGCCCGCCGGGCCGAGGCGGTCGTGCCGCCATCGCGCCCCCTTCTTGAGATCTACCGCCAAGCCATCGACAATAAGAAAGGAGTCCCTCATGTCCGATAACATCCTGCTCGTCAACGACGAGACTTTCGAAGCGGAAGTCCTTAAATCCGCCCTGCCCGTGCTGATCGATTTCTGGGCCGTCTGGTGCGTCCCCTGCAAGATGATCGCCCCGATCGTGGACGAGATCGCCGTCGAGATGAAAGACAAGCTCAAGGTCTGCAAGATGGACGTCGACGCCAGCCGGGCCGTGCCCGCCCGCTACGGCATCCGCGGCATCCCAACTTTGCTGCTGTTCAAGGACGGGGCCGTCAAGGAGCAGTTGGTCGGCGCCCTGCCCAAGGACAAGATCGTCGAAGCCATCAAAAAGCATCTATAATCATTAGGGGTCAGGTCTTAAGATATAAGATTCGACTCCGTTTGTTTACTCCAATGGGCGGGCTCCGGAGAGAAAACTTATATCTTAAGACCTGACCCCTAAGGGATAACAACATGCCCACAAAGCACGACGTTGTCATCATCGGCGCCGGGCCGGCCGGCTTGGCCGCCGCGATCTACACGGGGCGGGCCCGCCTGAACACGATCGTTCTCGAGAAAGGCCTGCCGGGCGGCCAAATCCTGATCACCGACTGGGTCGAAAACTACCCCGGCTTTCCCGACGGGATCGCCCCCTTCGATCTGATCGAGAGCTTCCGCAAACAGGTTCTCAAGTTCGGGGCGGTCATCGTTGCCGACGCGGCCAAAAGCATCCGGCCCGACGGCGACGGCCCGGACTGGATCGTCAAAACCGGCAAGACCGAATACGCCGCGCGCGCGGTGATCGTGGCCACCGGCGCCCAATACCGCAGGCTCGGCCTGCCCAACGAAGGCCGCCTGATCGGCCGCGGCGTGTCGTACTGCGCCACCTGCGACGGCGCCTTCTTCCGTGACCGCGAGATCGCCGTCGTCGGCGGCGGCGATACGGCCCTGATGGAAGCCCATTACCTGACCAAGTTCGCCTCCACCGTCCATGTCATCCACCGCCGCGACCGCTTCCGCGGGGCCAAGATCCTGCAGGAGCGCCTCCTCGAAGACGCGCGGGTCAAGGTCCATTGGGACTCGGTGGTAGACGAGATCGTCGGGATCGAAAACCTCGAGGCCATCGTCCTGCGCTGCGTCAAGGACGACGCCCGGACGACCCTGCCGGTCGAAGGTCTGTTCGTCTCGATCGGCATGGATCCGATCAACGACCCGGTCAAGGGGCTGGTCGAGATCAACGAATGGGGCGAGATCGTCACCGACGCCAAGATGGGGACCAGCCGGACGGGGATCTACGCCGCCGGGGACGTCATCGATTCCACTCCCCACCAGGTGGCTACGGCCGTCGGCACGGGTGTGCACGCCGCCATGAGAGTCGGGGAATATCTATCGGGATACAAATAGGGGTCAGGTCTCAACATTCAACATTTCCGCTAAGACCAGAACCTCAAGCAGCCATCGGTTAAAAGTTCGAGACGTTCGAAGGCGACGAATGTTGAATGTTAAGACCTGACCCCTATTTTTTTTCGAGGGCATCCACCCTGGCCTGCAGCCGCCGAAGCTCCTTAACCATATCGTAGAGCCGCGGCGCCGAGGCCCAGAACTTCCGCCAAACGAGGATGTCGAGGTGCGGGCTGCCGCTGACGAAAGC
>JAPKZJ010000127.1 GCA_026393855.1 Candidatus Aminicenantes bacterium | reverse complement strand
GCGAACGTCCGGGTCGTCTTGCCGGGCGTCCCGTTGCGCAGCAGGAGCCGCTTGAGGTTCTTCTGGTCGATGAAGCTCGTGATGGTCGGCCGGATCTTGAACGACTCCTTGTTGTCGATCGTGCTGGCCGAGATGACCTCGACGCCCTTCCCTTCCAGGGTCAGCAGGTCGGGCCGGACGACGTTGTTCTGGGCCGCCTTTTCCAGAATGGTGGGAGTGACTTTGGGATTGGTGACCTCGACGAAGACGCGGTAGACGTCCCCATCCACTTTCTGAACCTCGAGCGGGCTCATCTTGATCAGGGGCAGCTCGTCGGCCTGGTAGAGGGTGAAGGCCATGTTCCGATGGCAGAGCTCCTCCAGCATGAAGCGGGGCGGAACCCGGCTGGTGGTTTTCTTCCAGGAGCCGCCGATTTCGACGTCCCCATAGTCGGGGTGTTTGAACGGCTTCCACTCCATGAACTGGTCGCCGAACTCCAGCTTGTCGTCGAAGAAGAAGCGGGACTTCTGGGGCGCGATCGGGCTGGCGGGGTCCTTCTGCTGCTCCTTGAGCTCGGGGCTGGTGAAATACTGGTCTCCGTTCCACAGCTCGTTGGAGAACGACAGCATGCCCAGCCCGTCGTTGGTGAAATCGATGAACCCTCCATGCACGGTGTAGAGCCCGCTCCAAATAATGATGTAGCGATAGAAGGGCAGAATGCGCTCCCCGTTCTGGCCCAGCTCGTCATAGGCCGCCTTGTCGGTCATGGGGTACTCGCCCATGTAGTCTGCCCCGGGGCCGCGCAGGATCATACCGCCGTTGTTGTGATAGGACTGGACGCCGGACACGTTGGGATGGGCATCCAGGAACTCGATCTCGGCCCGGGCTTCGGGAAGCTGGGTCGGATAGTCCATGGCCCCGCTCTGGATGTAGTTGGGCTGCCAGTCGATCGGGTAGTTGCGGTTACCGTCATAGCTTCCGGCGTCGTCCTCGTTGACCCGGCCGTCCTTGTCGTTATCGATGCCTTCTTGGCCGAGCAGGATGTAATCACCGGTCTCGCCGAACCCGACCGGTTCGAGCATCCGGGGATCCAGCTTGCTGATCCTGTGCGTGCCCTTGCCCGGGACATACTTGCGGATCTGCTCGATGACGCCGTTGCCGTTGAGGTCGTCCGGGCCGTCCTCGTCGAACAGTCCGTCGTTGTCGTCGTCCACCGGCAGGTGGCCCGAGCGGGCGTTGCCGCTGGGGCTCTCGAAGAAGTACTGGCGTCCGTCGGGGTTGATGGTCGGGACCAGGTAGAAGACGCGCTCGTTGACCAGACGGGTGATCGACTCCAGGCGGCCGTAGTTTTCCATCAGGTACCAGACGGTGTAGAGGCAGATCTCGCCGCCCTGGATCTCGTTGCCGTGGACATTGGCCTCGATGTACATGGCCGCCTTGCTCATCTCCGGCCCGGTGTCGGGGTTATTGACGGTCACGAGCAGAACGTCGCGATTTTCCACGCTCTTGCCGATAGCGCCCACTTTGACGAACTTGGGAAAGGCCGCAGCCAGCTTGCGCATGTCGGCGTAGAGCTCGTTCGTATCGTGGAAGCGGTTGAAATCGAGCTTGACCTTGAATTGGGGGTCGGAGAACTTCTGGGTCAGGCCTCCCTGCGGCAGGACGGCCAGCAGGGCGAAAGCGGCCAGTCCGGCCAGGAGAAAGCGGGTTTTGCAGCTGCGGGAATGGGTTGTGCGGCTCATGTTCGTATTCCTCACTGGAGCGTCACCGAGCGGGAATCCGCCCCGCCCTTGGCCGAGACGACCTTGAGGACGAGCGGTACCCCGGCCTTAGCCTTGATCAGCCAGTCGAACTTGACCCGTTCGCCCGCTCCGGTAATGGATTGGACGAAGCTGGTCTTCTGGTTGCCGGACAGGATTGCCGCCGGATCCACCTGCAATTGGACCATGGTCGGCTTGACGGCCCGCGCCGTCACCGCATGGGCCATGGCCGTGGGCCAGACGCCCTCGTTCGCGACCTCGGCTTTAACTCTATAAAGGCCTCCGCCCTGGGCGGTCGCCTCGAGCTTGGCGATCTTGACCTTGCTGAACAGGGTCGTCAGGTAGAGCGCGAACTCGGCATGGGGCTTGCCCATCTCCGCGATCTTCGCCGCCGGCGGATTGACCGTCGCATAGGGCTTGAAGCCGCCGATCTCGATGTCGCCGAGGTCGGGATGCTTGAACGCCGTCCAAGCCGCAAAGCCGTCAATCTTCTCTTTGTCCATCCATTGCAGAACGGCCTTGTCGATAGCCGCCGCCTCGCCCGCTTCCGCGCCGGGAGCGCCCGCCACGCCGCCCGCGCGGTTCATGCCGCCGCGCTGGGCCATCATTTGGGGCGCGTTCGCCTGGCCGCCGGCGCCGGGAGCTCCCGCGCCGCCCGGACCCGGGACGCCTTGGCCCCGGGCCGCTTCAGGCAGGCCCCAGCCGGGGGTGGAGAACGAGGGCACGCCGAACTGGAAATAGCCGACTTGGAAGAACGCGCCTTCCGGTTTAGCCAGGACGGGAGCGGTCCGGATACCGGTCAGCTCGGCGTACTTGGCCGAAATCGTCCGGAAATAATCGACGTCCGCCGCGTTGAAGACGACCACGGCCTGACGCGACGGCTGGGCGGCTCGGCCTCCGGCTTGGCTCGCGGCGGCCGCCGCCGGCTGGCCGCCGCGCTGACCACCGGCTCCGCCGGCCGTGAACTGGGCGCCGCCGGAAGCCATCAGGGCCTGCAGCATGTCTTCGGAGATCATCATCTCTCCCCCGCCTCCCCCGCCGCGGCCGCCCCGGCCAAACAGGCCGGCCAGCCCCCCGGCCGGGAAGATCCCGGTCTTGCCGGCCCCCGCGATCGAGGCCTCGGCGAAGGCGACGAGGTCGAGCGGGCGGGCCGATCCATACCGGCCCTGGGCGTTCACTGCGGCGATGAGATTGTCGCTCTCACCGAAGGTCAGGATGGCAGCGATGTTGCGATGGGCAACCGTCCAAGCCAGGACAGCCTTGGTCTCGGATTCGCTGACCATGTAGCGGCCTGCCTCGGCTTTATAGCCGGGATACTCATGCATGAAATTGCGGTTGAGGTTGACGCCGCCGGGGCCGTCTTCATTGATGAAGCCGTCGCCGTCGTTGTCGATACCCTCCCAAAACAGCGAATATTCGCCGCGCTCGCCCTTTTTAGGATCGGCCTTTTTCATGGCCCGCTTGTCGTCGGGGTCGATCATATATGCGCCGTTGGGGTCCTTGACCCGCATCACGGTGATGAAGCCGTCCTTGTTCAGATCGTCCGGCCCGTCTTCATCGATGCGGCCGTCGTTGTCGTCGTCGAAGGGCGTCGTGTTCGTCCGCCGAGCCCACTGGATCGGGGCCCACATGAACTCGGCCCCGTCGGGATTGACCCGGGGCAGGATATAGACGACGTTCTCGTCCAGGGCCTTTTTGACGGCGGGATTGCCGGGGTAGCCGCGCAGCAGGTAATCCGCCGTGAACAGAGCCAGCTCGCTGCCGTAGACATGGTCGGCCTCGAATCCCGCGGCGATGAGCAGGCCGGGCCGCTCGGCCGGGGGGACGCCGGCCGGGGCCGCAATCTGGATGGCCCAGAGATCGCGCTTGTCCCGGGTCTTGCCGATCGATTCGATCTTAACCATCTCGGGGTAGGCTTTGCCCAGCCCTTGGGCCAAAGCGGTCATCTCAGCGTAATTGTGATATTTGCCGAAGTCTTGGGCTCCCGCCGCCGCCAGCATGAGAGCCAGCCCGACGGCGCCCAACGCCCGGGTCGCGTGCTTCATCTTAAGCCTCCTGTGCGTTTCATATCGAAAAGGGCTGCGTCCGATTTCATTTGAACGCCGGATCCGGCAGGATCACCAGCTTCTTGGTGGCGACTTCCTTGCCGTCCACGGTCAGGGTGACCTTGTAGGCGCCGTTGTCGGCCCGCAGGCCGCCGCCGCGCTGGCCGCCTCCCCCGCCTCCGGCCGGTGCTCCAGCGGGAGCTTGGCCACCCGCGGCTTGACGGTTGAGGCTCCAAAAGACTTTCTGCACTCCCTTCTTGGCCGAGCCCGAGGATATTTCCTGGATCAGAGTGCCTTCCAGGTCCTTGATCGTCAGCTTGACGGACTTGACCTCGGCCTTAAGGTAATAGTAGATCGTGGCCCCGATCGGGGGGTTGTCGACCTTGGCGAACTCGCCGTACTGCTCGCCCTTGCGCTCGAGCGTGTTCCAACGGATGGCGTCCTTGACGTCGAAGAGATACGCGTCCTTGGCAAAGATTTCGGCCTTGAACTCCTTGATCGGACCGATGTCGGCAATGTAAAAGCCGCGGCCGTAGGTGGCGATGGCCATCTCGCGCTCGCGCTTCTGGATGGCCATGTCGCGGACGACGACGTTCGGGACGGGGCCGGAGAAGGCCGCCCAGGTCTTGCCGCCGTCCATGGTGAAGTGAATGCCGAAATCGCCGGCGATGTAGAGGACGGAGGCGTTGTCGGGGTCCTCCTCGACGTCGAAGAGCGGGTTCATCAGGCCGCCCGAGATGTCCTCGAAGGTCAGGCCCTTGTCCTTGGTCACGTAGAGATAGGTTTTGTCTTCGTTGTGGGTCCGGTAGCCGCTGAAGGCGACATAGCAGATGTTTTCGTCAAAGGCCGAGGGGACGACCCGCTTGACCCATTTGTCATACGGGATCCGGGCGCCCTTGACGCCGGCCTTCGGCTTGCCCGCTCTGTCGTAGAACTTGTCGGTCAGGCTGACCCAATTGACGCCGCCGTCGGGCGACATCCACAGGTTGCCGTCGTCCGTGCCGGCCCAATATAGGCCCGGCTTCTTGGGCGACTCCGCGAATGTGTAGATCGTGGCCCACTGCAAGTTTGTTTTTTTGGCCTCATCCAGCTTGGTCTTGTCGGCCTTGGACAGGTCGGGGCTGATGGTGACGAAGGTGTTGCGCTCGCCGCGGCTCAGGGAGCGGTGGACGAACTGGGAGCAGATGTAGACGATCCCGGGGTTGTGCGGCGACAGCACGATCGGAGCGTTCCACTGATAACGCTGAGCCGGCACTCCGGCCGCGGTCTCCTCGGGAGTGGTCCGTTTCTGCAGGCTGCTGTTCTCGCCGGTCTTCAGGTTCATCCGGCTGGAGGAGCCGAATTGGCTTTCGTAATAAATCCAGTCGGGGTTCCACCAGTCGCGGACGACATAGAACCCGTCGCCCGTAGGCAGGTAGGTCCAGTCGGCGGCGAAGACGCCCCACTGATTGCGATTGCGGCTGGGCCCGATCCAGGCGCCGTTGTCCTGGGTGCCGCCCATGACGTTGTAGGGCACCTCGCTGTCGACCGAGACATCGTAAAACTGCTGGGCTCTGACGGTCGACTTCTGGCTCCAATGCTTGCCGCCGTCCCAGCTCTCGCCGGCGCCGCCGTCGTTGGCGCTCATGACGTGATTGCCGTTGGCCGGATCGATCCACATGCCGCGGTGATCGACATGCAGTTTGTAGTTGCCGGCGTCCCAGCCGGAAGCGGCAAAAGTCTTGCCGCCGTCCTTAGAGACGGTGACGTTGGTGTCGCAGCAGTAGACGATCTGGTCGTTGGTCTGATCGACGTAGATCCGTCCGTAATACCCTCCCTCGGTCTGGTTGACCTGGGCCGAGCCGCCGGAGGTCTTGTACTCGGTCATCCTCTGCCAGGTCTCGCCCTGATCGTCCGTGCGGTAGACGACGCCCGAGCGCTTGACCGGGGCTTGGTTGCGCAGGACGCCGCCGTAGAGCATCTCCAGGACGTGGCGGTTGACGATCTGGGCCCGCCCCTTGGCCTCGCTCGAGTCGGCTTTGGGCGCCTCCTTCTTTAGAAGCGCCTCGATCTCGTCGATGGCCGCGATCAGATCCTTGTTCTTGGCCTGGACCTTGCGGGCCGCCGCGTTGAGCTTGGTCAGGTCGACGCCGGCCTTGGCCAGGGCGTCTTTATCGGCGATGAACTCGTTGATCTTTTTGACCAGGTCGGCCTCGTTCTCGGCCGCCAACGGGGTGAACTTGGGAGCCTGCTTGGCCAGCTCGGCCGGGATCTTGTAGCCCTTGAGCTTGGCCAAGGTCCATTCGTCCGTGAACACGCCGCTTTGGCCGCCGCCGCCGAAACCGCCCGGGGCCCGGAAATTGGCCACGCCGTCGCGCTCGGCCAGGCCGAGGTTGATCTCTTCGTCCAGGCGGGCGTAGAGAACGGAGGGCTTCTTTTCCAGGAGGGTCAGACCGGTCCGGCCCAGTTGGGCCTTGACGGGCAGGCCCGATTCCAGCGGCTTCCAGGTCTTGCCGCCGTCGGTCGTCTTGTAGAGATTGTTGCCGGGCTGGCGGTCCATATAAGTCCAGGCCCGGCGGTAGGTCTTGTAGGCCGCCGCGATGACGACGTTGCCGTCGCGCGGGTCGATGACGAAATCGGCGACGCCGCGGTCCTTGACCGGAAAGACGTTGGCCCAGGTCTTGCCGCCGTCGGTGGACTTATAGAGGCCGCGCTCGCAGTCGAGCGCGTTGTCGTAGAGTTTGCCCTCGGCCGCGACGTAAACGATGTCCGGGTTTTTGGGATCGACCGCGACTTTGGGGATGAAGTAGCTCTTCGCCAACCCAACCTTGGCCCAAGTCTTGCCGGCGTCGACGGACTTCCAAACGCCGTCGCCGTGCGTGCTGGCGCGGGCATGCATCGGCTCGCCCGTTCCCAGGTAGAGAACCTTCGAGTCGGAGGGCGCGATGGCCAGGTAGCCCATGCTCATAGATCCGGACTTGTCGAAGATGGGCTCGAAGTGCGTCCCGGCATCTTCGGTCTTCCACAGGCCGCCGCTAGCCGTCAGAATGTAATAAGTCGTCGTCTGCCCGCGGGGCACGGCGAACTCGGTGATGCGGCCCGAGAAATTGACCGGGCCGATCCAACGCCAGGCGAATTGGCTCAAGTCGTCGGTCGTCGGGGCGGTCTGGGCGACGGCCATGCCGCCGGCCAGGGCCAGCATCCCCGCCGCGGCCAGGATCAGGACGATACGAGATGTCCAGGTTCTCATGCCATCTCCTTCTTGATTGGGAAAGTGGGGTGGGACAATCCCGCGGCCTCGCCGGACAGGACGCTGACCGCCGGTAGCATGCGGGCTGGGGAAAATCCGGGGGAAAAGGCAGGGCAGGCGGGGAGATCGCGTCGGAAAGGCGTCACCTGCGGTATGTCCTGCTCCGTGATGAAAATCGTGCTTTGGACGATCGCGGGGAGGGATTTCTTCCCGCCGCCGCGCCGATCGCCAGGGAGAGGGATAACACAGGGCCGAATCGATGTCAATTTTTCCCATCCGCGTTGACTTTTAGGCAAGGGGATCACTATAATCGATCGCCTAGACCCGGACGAGGAGAGCGCCCATGGCCAGAAGCGACGAGATCCTGAGCGGCGATTCGAGCCCTCGCGAAATCCCGAGCCGGGCCAGCCGTCTGGGTCCCGGGCTGTCCCTTCAAGCCGAACTCTCCGGAAAAGAGGATCTCGTCCTGCAGGGGAATTTCAAGGGGCTCATCGGGTTGGAAGGGGCCGATCTTTATGTCGACCTCAAGGCGGAAGTCGAGGCCGAGGTCGAAGCCGCCAACGTCTACGTCTACGGCGCCCTGACCGGAAACATCCAAGCCACGGGGCGCGTCTTCCTGGCCCCGACTAGCCGCATCAAGGGCAACATCTCGGCCGCCCAGATCTCGATCCAGGAAGGCGCGATGTTCCGCGGCGCCATCCAGATGAAGCCGAAGGGCGCCTAAGCCCCGCCCGGCCCGGTTGCGCCTCCCGCGGTTGCCGAGCGAGGCGCCTTTTCGTTGAGGAACCGACGCATCCCATGAAGAGATTCGATCCTCCCCGGACGTCCCGCCCGTTCGAACTCGTCTCGGACTTCCAGCCCATGGGCGACCAGACGCTGGCCATCGAGGCCTTGTCCGAAGGACTGGCCCGCACTCTCCCCCACCAGGTTCTGATGGGGGTCACCGGCTCGGGCAAGACCTTCACCATGGCCAACGTCATCGCCCGGTCCAACCGGCCGGTGCTGGTCATCTCGCACAACAAGACCCTGGCGGCCCAGCTTTACGGCGAGTTTAAGCGATTCTTCCCCCGCAACGCAGTCCACTACTTCGTCAGCTATTACGATTACTACCAGCCCGAAGCCTACATCCCGGCTTCCAACATCTACATCGCCAAGGAAGCCACGATCAACGACGAGATTGACCGCATGCGGCTGGCCGCCAGCAACGCCCTGTTCTCGCGGCGGGACGTCATAATCGTGGCCTCGGTCTCCTGCATCTACGGCATCGGCGCCCCCGAGACCTATTACGACATGAGCTTCCGGCTCACGGTCGGGGAGATCGTGCCGAGGCGGGAAATCGTCCGCCGCCTGGTCGGCGTCCAGTACGAACGGCAGGAGACCGACCTAAAAAGGGGCGGCTTCCGGGTCCGCGGCGACGCGGTCGAGATCTACCCGGCCTATGAGGAGTCGGCCTACCGGCTGGAGCTCGACGGCGACGCCATCGCCCGCATCGACCGGATCGATCCCTTGCTCGGAACCGCGCTCGAAGCCCTGGCCGAAGTCGTCGTCCATCCCCGGACCTTTTTCTCGACGCCGCGGCCGATCCTGGACGAGGCTGTGGCCGGCATCGAAAAGGAGCTGGCCATCCGCATCGCCTACTTCCGGGATAAAGGCTTGGTCCAGGAGGCGGAACGGATCGAGGAGCGGACCCTTTTCGATCTGGAGATGCTGCGCGAGTTTGGGCACTGCCCGGGCATCGAGAATTATTCGCTTTACCTCAGCCGGCGCAAGCCGGGCGAGCCGCCCTACACCTTGCTCGACTATTTCCCGACTGGCTTCCTGACCATCATCGACGAGTCGCACGTCACGGTGCCCCAGATCGGCGGCATGTATCACGGCGACCGCTCCCGCAAACAGACCCTGATCGATCACGGCTTCCGCCTGCCCTCGGCCCTGGACAACCGGCCGCTGATGTTCGAGGAGTTCGAGGACCGGGTCGACGCCGTGATCTACGTCTCGGCCACCCCGGCCCGGCACGAGATCCAGCGGGCCGGAAACCGGGTTGTCGAGCAGATCACCCGCCCGACCGGCCTTATCGACCCCCAAATCGAGATCCGGCCGGTCGCGGGCCAAGTCGAGGATCTGAGGCGGGAAATCGAGGCTCGCGCCGTCCGGGGCGAGCGGACCCTGATCACGACCCTGACCAAGAAGATGGCCGAGGACCTGACCCGCTATCTCCACGAACAGGGACTGCGGGTGCGCTACCTCCATTCGGACATCGAGACGCTGGAGAGGGTCAAGATTCTGCGCGAGCTGCGGCGCGGCGGCTTCGATGCCCTGGTCGGGATCAACCTCCTGCGCGAGGGCCTGGACCTGCCCGAGGTCTCGCTCGTGGCGATCCTGGACGCCGACAAGGAGGGCTTCCTGCGCTCGTCCACGGCTCTCATCCAGACCTTCGGCCGGGCCGCCCGCAACATCAACGGGCGGGCCATTTTGTATGCCGCTCAGATCACGGACTCAATGAAGGCGGCCATCACCGAGACCGACCGCCGGCGGAGCCTGCAGGAAGCCTATAACCTGAAGCACGGCATCACCCCACAGTCCATCCGCAAGTCCATCGACGAGATCCTCTCCAGCGTCTACGAGCGGGACTACATCGACTACACCAAGATCGCCGAGGACAAGGACGCCTACATGTCGCCGCTCAAGCGGCAGAAGCGGATCGAAGAGCTGGACAAGCAGATGCGGGCTGCGGCCAAGGCCCTGGAATTCGAGAAGGCCGCCCGGCTGCGGGACGAGATCACCAAGCTCCGCAAGTACGACCTGGAGCTGCTGAATGATTAAGCTGCAGGAGAAGATCGCCGGCTTCCCGGAAACGCCCGGGATCTACTTCTTCAAGAACGCCGCCGGCGGGGTGGTCTACATCGGCAAGGCCCGCCGTCTGCGCGACCGCGTCAAATCCTACTTCCAGCCCTCGGACGACCCCAAGGTGGCCGCCATTCTGTCCGAGACCATGGACGTCGACTACATCCTAACCGGCTCCGAACGGGAAGCCGCCTTCCTGGAGAACAACTTCATCCAACAGGCGCAGCCGAAGTTCAACCTCCGGCTCAAGGACGACAAGAGCTTCCCCTATCTCAAGCTGACCGTAGGCGAGCCGTTCCCCGGGATCTATTTCTGCCGCAAGGTGGTCCAGGACGGGTCGAAGACATACGGGCCGTTCAGCCCGGCCAACGAGGCCCGCAAGACGATCCTCCTGCTGGCCAAGTCGTTCGGCTTGCGGACGTGCGAGGCGCCCGTCTTCCGCGGCCGCAAGCGGCCCTGTCTGGAATACGACCTCAAGCTCTGCGCCGGCCCTTGCGTCGGCCTGATCGGCGAGGCGGAGTACCGGGCCCGGGTGCGGGACGCCAAGCTGTTCCTGGAAGGGCGGACGGAGCGGCTGGCCAAAGCCCTGCGGGCCCGCATGGACAAGGCGGCGGCCGAAGAGGACTTCGAAGGCGCCGCCCACTGGCGCGACGTCCTCAAAGCGGTTGAGCAGGTCCGCATCAAACCGGCGATCATCTCGGTCCGTCTCGAGGACCAGGACATCATCGGCCGGGCCGCAGGCGGCGGGCGCGAGGCGCTCTACGTGTTCGTTATGCGGCGGGGCAAGGTCGTTCGATCGCACGAGATCCCGAAGACGTCCGATCCGGAGCAGAGCCCCGAAGCGAGCCTGGCCGACGGGATGCGCGGCTTCTATGCCGGCCGCGAAGTCCCGCCCCGAATCCTGGTCCCCTTCCCGCCGGCGGACCGGGCGGCCCTGGCGGCGGAGCTGACGCCGGAGGGCGGGCGGGAACCCGAGATCGACGTCCCGGCGCGCGGCAAGAACAAAGCGCTCCTCGAGATGGCCTTGCGCAACGCCGAGCGGGCGCTGGCGGCCGCGGACGAACGGTTGACACCGCTCTTCGATCTTCAGAAAGCCCTCGGCCTTCCGACCCTGCCGTCCCGCATCGAGGGCTTCGACATCTCCAATACCCAGGGACTCGAGTCCGTCGCGTCCATGGTCTCGTTCGAGAGCGGGCGCCCCTGGAAGGACGGCTATCGCAAGTTCAAGATCAAGACCGTGCAGGGGCCGAACGACGTGGCCAGCCTGACCGAAGTGCTGGGCCGCCGCTACGGACGCCTTCTGCGCGAGAAGGCCGCTCTCCCCGATCTGGTGCTGGTCGACGGCGGGAAGCCGCAGATACGCGCCGCCGCCAAGGTCCTGGCCTGGCTCGGGCTCGGCGGGTTGCCGCTGGCTTCGCTGGCCAAGCGGGAGGAGATCGTCTACACTCGGTCCGCGCGGGAGGGCATCCGGCTGGCGCGGACATCCCCGGGCCTCAAGCTGCTGCAGCATGTGCGCGACGAGGCCCACCGCTTCGCCGTCGCTTTCCACCGCAAGCGGCGGGCCGCTCGCGCCCTGAAAGGATGAGCCGCATGTCCAAGTCCAATCCGACGAAGGCCCGCGAGCCGCGGCGCAAGACCCGCCAGCCGCCGGCGTTCGGCCTCGGCGCCGGGCGCGGCGGGCCGTCGGTCCGGTCTTGGGCCCGGAGCAAGCAGGGACGCAAAGGGGGAAACCGATGATCCTGGGTATCGGCGTCGACATGATCGAAGTGGCCCGCATCCAGAAGGCCATCGAGCGCAACCCGCGGTTCTCCGACAAGGTTTTCACGCCGATCGAGATCGCCTACAGCGACGGAAAGAAGAGCCGTTTCATGCACCTGGCGGCCCGCTTCGCGGCCAAGGAAGCGTTCATCAAGGCCGTCGGTCACCGCGTCTCCTGGACGGCGGTCGGCATCGAGAATCTCGCGTCGGGCCAGCCCGTGCTGCGCGTGGTCGACGAAGCATGCTATGGGTATACCCGCGCCTTGGTCACTTTGAGCCACATCGCCGACTACGCCGTGGCCGTCGTCGTCTTAGAAAAAGAATAGGAGTACGAAGAATAGGGGTACAGTATACGTAAATCCCTATTTTTTTCCCTGGCCTTCCCGACTCACCCTAATTATTGGTTCATCTCCCATCTCCGGGAGGCGCGGCCAGGGGTATTGGCCCGGCGGCTTCGGGCTCTTTTCGCCGTTGGCCGATACCCCGATCCGCGCTCCTTTCCCGGGGATGGTGGATGATCCTTCTTTACGCGATGATCTGAACCGCCAGCCAATAGACGGTCCCGCGGGGACCGAAATCGCGGGAAGGGAATCCGATCAGGACG
>JAPKZJ010000126.1 GCA_026393855.1 Candidatus Aminicenantes bacterium | reverse complement strand
GAGGGGCTGACCGCCGCCGAGCTGGAGAAGAAGCTGGTTCGTGCGTTCATCGACAAAGGGCAGCTGCTGGATCCGCAGATCAGCGTCACCATCACGGACCGCCAGAGCAAGCGGGTGACCGTCATCGGCGCCGTCCAGAAGCCCGATTCCTACGAACTGATGGGGCGGCAGACCCTGCTCCAGATTCTGTCCATGGCCGGCGGCGTCAGCCGCGATGCAGGCCGCGAGATCCTGATCATCCGGCGCCTGCCCGACGGGACGAGCAACGCCCTGCATGTCCTGCTGGACGATCTGATCAACAAGGGCGAGACCCAATACGACATCCCGCTCGAGGCGGGGGACATCGTCAACGTCCAGGTCGACCGGATAGGCGCCATCTACGTCCTGGGCGAGGTCAAGACGCCGGGGGCGCTGTCCGTCATGCAGTCCCGCCTGCCGACGGTGACCCAGGCCATCGCCCAGGCCGGCGGCTACACCGAGCGGGCCTCGCTCGGCCGGGTCGTCATCAAGCGGCGGGATGCCTCGGGCCTGGAGAAGGAGATCTCCGTCGACGTCAAAGCCATCTTGAAGAACAAAGTCAAGGACGTGCCTCTCCAGGACGGCGACACCGTCTACGTGCCCAAAGGGTTTTTATAAACCCGGCGAGTCACCCCTGGGGGTGAGGGCGTTTCGGACATTTTCACCCCCGGCATCATCCATTCCGACGATTGCGGGCGGGAGGCGGATCGCCTACCCTAAAGGCGAGCGCGAACCACCGGCTGCGGCGGTCAACCGTCCCGGCCGGCGACGACGCGGGAGTGAAACGGAATAAACATGGTTCACACGGCGACGGGCAAGAAGGAAGTCAGCCTCCTTGAGTACTGGCGGATCGTCCTGAAGCGGAAGTGGGTGATCGTTTCCGTGACCGCCGTCCTGCTGGCCGCATCGGGCGTCATGTCATTCACCTCCACCCCCCTGTACCGGGCTGGGGTGACCATCCTGATCGAGGATCCCGGGTCGAGCATGCTGACCATTCAGGATCTCCTGAGCACCTCCACCGGCTCGACCGACTGGATGGGGACCTACTTCAACACCCAACTCAAGATTCTGCAGAGCCGGCTGTTGGCCGAGCGGGTGGCCAAGAAAATGAACCTGGCCGCTCGGGCCGAGCTGCTGGAGCCGTCGGCCGAGAAGGGGAGCCTCCTGCGGATGGTCAAGACCGTCTTCAGCCTGCGCTGGCTCAAGGGCCGATCCGGGCCGGCGCCCGAGGCGACGCCGCCGATCCGCGCCGAGGATCCTTCGGCGGCTTACGCCGGATTCGTCATCGACGGGCTGGGTGTCGTCCCGGTCGCCGAGACGAGGCTGGTCAGCCTGACCTTCACTTCTCCTTATCCGCGGCTGGCGGCCGATGTCGCCAACACGATGGCTCAGGAGTACATCAACTATTCGATCGAATCCCGCTTCGAGGCCACCCAGCAGACGACCGATTTCCTGAACGAACAGATCGCCCGCATCCGGGAAGAGCTGGCCGCCAAGCAGCGGGAGCTGACCAAATACACCGACCAGAAGAAGATCGTCCCGCTCAACGACAAGGAATCCAGCGTCGTCGGCCAGTATGCCGACCAGTTCAAGGTCTTCAACGAGGCCCAGCTGGCCCGGATAAACGCTGAGGCCAGTTACCGCGAATTGAGCGGCCTGAAAGCCGACTCCCTGCCCCAGCTGGTCAACAACCCCACCATCCAGTCGCTTCGGACCACTTACGTGACCCTGCAGAGCGATCTGGCCGAGAAGAGCAGGACCTTGGGTCCCAGCAACCCCGATCTGATCGCGACCAAAACCCGTCTCGACTCGACCAAGACCCAGCTCGAGGGTGAGATCAAGAAGGCCGCCGATGCGGCTTATGTGGCCTGGCAGACGGCTCTTGGCAAAGAGCGGACGATGGATGCGCTCCTGGCCGGTAAGCGCAGCGAAGTCTCCCGGATGAGCAATGAAAATATCTTTGCCGAGAGCCTGGATCGGGAGATTCAGAGCCGCCAGGAGCTGCTCAAGAAGCTGCAGGACCAGCAGGCTACAACCGACGTCTCGGCCCGCCTGAACGGGCTCAAGACGAGCAACATCAAGATCGTCGACCCGGCCGTCGTGCCCGAGGCGCCGTTCTCGCCCGCCGTCAAGCGCAATCTCATGGTCGCCCTGCTGCTGGGCCTGCTGCTCGGCCTCGGCCTGGCCTTCGTCTCCGACTTCCTCGACAATTCGATCAAGGGTCCCGAGGACCTGGAGAAGCTGACCGGTCTGCCCTCGCTGGGCATCATCCCGCACTTCTCGGCCGGCTCGACCCGCAAGAAGAACGGCTACGCCAACTACGGCGGCGTCTACGGCGCGGCCGATGGGGGCGTGGATACCGCCTTGGCCAAGGTCACCGAGGTCGAGCTGATCAACCATCTCTTCCCCAAGATCTCGATCGCCGAGGATTACCGGACCGTCCGCACGGCGATCCTCTTCTCCCACCCCGACTCCGCGCCCCGAACGATCGCCTTCACCTCGACCTCCCCGGAAGAGGGAAAATCGGCCACCCTGGCCAATCTGGCCATCTCCTTCGCCCAATTGGGCGACCGGGTCTTGGCGGTCGACGCCGACCTGCGCAAGCCGCGGCTGGCCAAGGTTTTCCAAGTCCGTAATCTGACCGGGCTGTCCGGTGTCCTGACCGGCCGGGCGACGCTGGATGACGCCATCCAGAAGACGGCCATCGACAACCTCTGGGTCCTGCCCGGCGGGCCGCATCCCCCGAATCCCGCGGAGCTTCTCAATTCCCGGAAGATGAAGGAGCTGCTCGTCCAATTGAAAGAGCAATTCAGCGTCGTCCTGATCGACCTGCCACCCGTTCTGGCGGTTATCGATCCGGTCATCGTCAGCTCCATGGTCGACAGCACGGTGCTGGTGATCAAGACCGGAAAGGCCACCCGCAAGCCTCTGCTCAAGACGATCGAGGAGCTGCGCAAGGGCAAAGCTTCGATCATCGGCGCCATCTTCAACGATTCCAAAGCCCGCAAGAGCGGCTTATCGTCCAACTACTTTCAGTACGAGTATTACCAGGATCCCGGCACGGCTCCTCCCGAGAGCCGCAAAGGACAGCCGCAGCCGTGAGGGATGCCCTAGGCCGCCTGATCAATTCGTCCGCCGCGCCGGCGGCCGAGCCGGGATACAGCCCGGAACCGGCGGCTGTCGCCGCGCCCCGGCCCCGACGGATCCGCGCCTCCTTCGTGGAATACGGCCTTTTGGCCCTGCTCATTCTCAGCCCCCTGCCGGCCGCCTCGGTCGAGGATTGGTCGATCCTGGCCATCGAGCTCCTGGCGGCCCTGTTGGCCGCGGCTACGCTGTTCCGGCGCCCCGCCGGCCTCAACGCCAAGCTGGAGGCGAAGCTCCGCCTGCCGGGCTTTCTGGCTGCCGGCTTGTTCGCTTTCCTGGGCCTGCAGATCGCCCCGCTCCCCAAAGCCGTCGTCCGGCTGCTCTCGCCGAATTTCTACGGCTTGCGGGAGCGCTTCGATCCCGGCTTCGCCCACTCGGGATCGTTGTCGCTTTCGATCGTCCCGGCCCAGACCGCCCGGGCGGCCTTGGAGCTTCTGGCCTATGTCTTGATCGGTTGGGTGGTCCTGCGGACGGTCACCCATCGCCGCCAAATCGTCCGCTTCCTATCGGTCATCGTCGCTCTGGGCGCCGCCCAGGCCTTCTACGGCCTCTTCGAGCTTTACCGGAACAATCCCCGGGTGCTGTTCTTCCCCAAAGTTTACAACCTCAATTCGGCCACCGGGACGTTCATCAACCGGAATCATTTCTCGGGCTATCTCGAGCTCATCCTGCCGCTGGCCCTGACCCTGATCATCGCCCGGATCGACATCTTTTCCCTGGCCGGCAAGAAATGGTCCGAAAAGCTGGGCCAGATCACCGGGCGCGGATTCGCCCTCAACATCCTGGCCCTGATCGGGGTCGTGATCATGGCCCTGGCCATCGTCCTGTCCCGATCCCGTTCGGGTGTTTTCGTCCTCTGTTTCAGCTTTCTCCTGTTCTTTCTCCTGACCGCTTATCATTTCAACCGGAATCGTTACCGCCAAGCCTGGATCAAGACCTTCCTCAAAGTCGTCTTCGTTCTGATCCTTGCCGTCTCCTTGTATGTCGGAGTGGAAGCCACCGTCGGCCGCTTCTCCGAGGACAATCTCTTGCAGGAGGGTCGGCCCCAATACTGGTCCAGCGTCCTGCGGATGGTGGGGGACGGCCCGCTCATGGGAACCGGGTGGGGCACTTTCGGCGCCGTCTACCCGTCCTACGAGACGGTGGCCATGGAGGGACGCCTGCTCCACGCACACAACGATTATCTTGAGGCCCTGGCCGAGCTGGGCGTCGTCGGATTCGTGCTGCTCCTGGGGCTCGTCCTCTGGCCGGTGCTGGACGCGTTCCGGACCTGGTCCACCCGCCGCCACCCCGGGATCAAAGGGCTGGGCATGGGCGGATTCGTGGCCTTGGCGGCCATGCTCGTCCACAGCCTGACCGATTTCAACCTGCACATCCCCGCCAACGCCGTCCTTTTCGCGGTTGTGCTGGGCCTGACCGTCGCCACCGCCTATTATCGGAAGGCCTGATATGAGCGCCAAACGGCTTCTCCTTCTTCTCGCCGTTCTGGCCGCGGCCGGGGCCGATGTCCTCTTCTACCGGGGATCGCGGCTCGTCTCTTTGGCCCGGGAGGCTTCCGCGCCGTCGGCCCGGATCGAGATTCTCGAGCGGGAGCCGGCCCTCATCCGGGATAACGACGTCGCTTTCCGGGATCTGGGCCGGGCCTGGTTTGAGGCCGCGATCGAGGATTTGACCGTGACCGGACCGCGCGACGACGGACTGCGGCGGGCCCACTCCGCCCAGCTCCGGTCGCTTCGTGCCAACCCCTTGTCGGCTGCGACCCATTTCGACCTAGCCAAGACGCTCGAGTATATGCGTCTCTTCGATCTTCCGGCGGAAGAGAAGGCCATGGAGGAATACGTCAAAGCCGTCCGCTTGGCCGGCCGGGATTCCGACATTCTGGCCCTGACCGGGCCGGCCTTGCTGTCCAACTGGGCCACACTCGACCCGGCCGATCGGATCGTCGCCCGGGATATCCTGAAATCCGTCCTGTCGGCGAAAACCGAGGAACGGCTGGATGCCGTCCTCGACCTCTGGGCCCTCCGGATTCAAGATCCCGGCTTTCTGCGGGCCGTCCTGCCGGCCGAGCCGGCTGCCTACAGGAGGGTCGCCCGATTCCTGGCCGAGCGCGCGCTCGACCGGGGCGAAAGAATCCATTACCTGACCGCCGCCGAAACGTTGGAATTCGCCTGCGCCGGAGAGGCCGCAGCGTCCGCCCGCAGCGATTTCCTGGCCTTGAAGATCAAAGAAGCGGAGGCGCACGACCGGGCCGGTTTGGAACTGTTAAACGGCATCCGTTTTTACCAGGCGCTCGATCCTACGGCCGAGCCCATCCCTCCGGCTTCCGTCCTGGAATTGAAGCGGACGCTGCTTCTCAGCCTTGTCCGGTGCCGGATGGAAATCGCTCGGACCTTGGATGAGATCCTGCCCGATTTGAGGGCCTACCTGGCGGTGGCGAATTCGACTTCGGCCGTGTCCGATCTCGAAAAGGCCCTCCGGGAACGCCGCTTGATCGAGGCCAAGCCCGATACATCCGGCCGGGACCTCGGCCGCTTGGCGCTGGAGCTGGAGATCTGCTTTCGGCAGAACCGCTATCGCGAAGTCACGGAGTTCGGCCAGGCCATGGAAGGCGGCCTGATGATGGTCACCGAATCGGCCCGGGCCGACTACGCCCGGGTTCTCGAAATCGTCGGCGATGCCTATCAGAAGCTCGATTTTCTCTACGAGTCGAACCGCTTCTACCAGAAGGCGAAGGACTTGTCCGCCCAAACGAACCTCGATCTCCTGGCCAAGATGGGCAAGAACTTCGAGCGGCTCAACGACGCCCCCGCCGTGGCCGCTTTACGCGCGGAAGCGGCCAAATCCTTGCCCAGCCGGGCCGTCGATCTGGCGGGGGTGACGGTGCCGAAAGGGACTGCCTTCAAGCAAGCCCTCTTTTTAGAGTCACGCAACTCCCGCCTGACGCTCAAGGCTCTCCCGGCCGGGCCGACCCCGGCTTATGTGACGCTGGTCTTGAACGGCCGTGTCATGTGGGAGGATTTTTTGTCGGCTGCTCCCGTCAGCCTGCTCTTAACGCCGGAAGCGGGGGCCAACGAGCTCGAGATCACGCCCTGGAACGGGCCCTTGCTTCTGTCCGGGATCGAGGTCGAGATCC
>JAPKZJ010000125.1 GCA_026393855.1 Candidatus Aminicenantes bacterium | reverse complement strand
GCGATTGGGGCGAGTTCCACCTCCTCCGCTTCGCCGCGCCGGACATGGCCGCCGCAGCCAAGCCCGGCCAATTCGTCATGCTCCGGACGAACCCCGGCACCGATCCGCTACTCCGCCGCCCTCTGGGCATCCACGACGCCGCCAAGGACTGGCTGGAGGTCTTTTTCCGGACGGCCGGGCGCGGCACGGCCCTTCTGGCCGCCAAGGCCAAGGGCGAGACGCTGGACGTCATCGGCCCGCTCGGCAAGGGATACCGGCTGGACGGGAAATGGAAAGACAAGGACGCCTGGCTCGTCGGCGGAGGCCGGGGCATCGCCCCCCTGTTCTTCCTGGGCCGCAAGCTCAAGGCCAAGGGTGCCCGGGTCAAGGTTTTCTACGGCGGCAAGACCGCTTCCGAAGTCCCGATCGGGGAAAAATTCGAAGCCGCCGGATTTGCCCTCTCCGTTTCGACCGACGACGGCACGCTCGGCGCCCGCGGCTTCGTGACCGCGCTTTTAGAGCGGGAGCTTGCCGCCGGGATTCCCGACCGTCTGTTCGCCTGCGGCCCCGATCCGATGATGGAGAAAACGGCCGCTCTGGCCGCGGCCCGCGGCATCCCGGCCCAGCTTTCGCTCGAGGCGATCATGGGCTGCGGCTTCGGCGCCTGCTGGGGCTGCGTCCACCGCATCCGCCGGGGTGACAACGGGAAATGGCGCAAAATCTGTGAGGACGGTCCGGTCTTCGCGGCCGAAGAGATCGTCTGGGGCGAGGGCTGACATGGCCGATCTCGCCGTCGACCTCGGCTTTCTCAAGCTCCGCAACCCCGTCCTCACGGCCAGCGGCACCTTCGGTTACGGCCTGGAATTCAAGCCTTTTTTGGACTTGACGCGGATCGGCGGCCTCGTCGTCAAGGGCCTCTACTACGGCCCCCGCGAAGGCAACCCGCCGCCACGGCTGGTCGAAACGGCCTCCGGCCTGATCAACGCCATCGGCCTGCAGGGCGTCGGGGTGGAGCATTTCGCGGCCGACATCCTGCCCGAGCTCCGCCGGCACGACACCGCCGTCATCGTCAATGTCTGCGGCGCCTCCGACGACGAGTACCTTCGGGTCATCGATTTTCTGAACGGGCAGGAGGGGATCGCCGCTTACGAGCTCAACATCTCCTGCCCCAACGTCAAGCGCCGAGGACGGCGGGGCGGACGCCGTTTCGCTCATCAACACCCTGCTGGCCATGGCCGTCGATCTCGAAACCCGCCGGCCCAAGCTGGGCCATGTCTTCGGCGGGTTGAGCGGCCCGGCCATCAAGCCGATCGCCCTGCGCATGGTTTATCAGGTCGCCAAGGTCGTCCGCATCCCGGTCATCGGCATGGGCGGCATCATGACCGGCGAGGACGCCCTGGAGTTCCTCGTGGTCGGGGCCAAGGCCGTCCAAGTCGGCACGGCCAATTTCGTCGAGCCGGGCGCGGCCGCTCGGATCGCGGACGAGATGGGCGCCTGGTGCGACCGCCGCGGCATCGCCCGCGTCTCCGACGTCGTCGGAACGCTCGCGACCGGCCGCTGACGCCCCCCCCTCCGCCACCTGCCGCCCATTTGAGAAATTCCCGCCGAATTCCTATAATGGCGGAGCCATTCCGCCGCCGCAAGGAGCTGCCCCATGACCCGATCCATCCCGCCCGCCCACCGCATCATCACCGCCCTGGACGTGGAGTCCAAGGCCCAAGCCCTGGCCCTTGTCCGCGACTTGGACGAAGCCGTCCTGTTCAAAGTCGGACTGGAGCTATTCACGGCCGAGGGACCGGCTTTGCTGCGGGAGATCAAAGCCCTGGGCAAGGGCGTCTTCCTCGATCTCAAGCTCCATGACATCCCGAACACCGTCGGCGAAGCGGCCCGGATAGGCGTCCGCCTTGGCGCCAAGATGATGACCATCCACACGTCGGGGGGGAGCGAAATGATGACCCGGGCCACGGCTACAGCCGGCGAGGAGGCCGCCAAGCTGGGCACGGACAAGCCCATCCTGCTCGGCGTCACCATCCTGACCAGCCTGAAGAACGATGACCTGGCTGCAATCGGCATGACGCCGGACACGTCCGGCCAAGTCCTGCGGCTGGCCGCCCTGGCCAAGGCCTCGGGCATGACCGGTGTGGTCTGTTCGGCCCAAGAGATCGAGATTGTGCGGAAGGAAGTGGGGCCCGACTTTCTGATCGTGACGCCGGGCATCCGGCCGGCCGGGTCGACAGCCCAGGATCAGAAGCGGATCATGACGCCCGCACTGGCGGTGTCCAAAGGATCAGATTACCTCGTCGTGGGGAGGCCGATCACCCAAGCGGCCTCCCCGCGCGAGGCGTTCGCAAAAATCGTGGCCGAATTAAATTAGAATCGGGCCACCGAGCCGACGGCGAAGATGGCGCCCAAAATCAATCCGATCACGAGCATCAGCACGACAACGACGACGATGCATACGATCAGGTAGCTGACGATCTTTTCCTTGGGCGTGTCCATCATCGGCGTATTGAACCCGAGGTAAAGCACATACAGGCCGTACAGTCCGGCGATTCCGGCCAGCACGCCGAGGGACGGGATGATGTAGAAGACGCCGGCCACGAAGGGGATGGTCATGCTGTAGACCGAGAGCTGCATGGCTTTTTGGAGGTTGGACTTGGCGCCGAAGTTCGGAGCCAGCATGTTGATGATGAACCCAAAGCCGTAGACCGAGGCCACGGTAAAGACATAGTAAAGAACGGCCCGCAACAGGGCGCTTCCCAGGGGGGCGCGGTAGGTTCCCAGGAACGGGATGCGGGTTCCGATCAGGCCGAACCCGATGAATTGGGCGATGGCCGGAATCGCGGCCAGGATGGCCGCGTAGGTCATGATCAAGGTCATGGGCGGGGTGTCTTCACCCTTGATCTTGACCCACTCCTCCTTCGGCTTAAGAATCAGGTTTTGGACGCGGGGGATGAGATCCATGTTTTTACTCCTTTCAGTCGACCTCAATTTAGCCTAATCGGGAGGGACTGTCAATAAACCCGCTCGATACCCCGGGCTGAAGCCCGCCCTCATCCGCTTCGCGGCTGAGGACTGCCAAGCCCGGGGTATTAGAAGGGTTAATACTGAGCGGCGCTTATAACCCCGATTTGAAAATCGGGGTTTGGCACCGCGAACGTATTGGGGGGAAACGGGCCCGGCCAAGCGGGAAAAATGGAGGCGCGGGCCGGACTCGAACCGGCGAATCGAGGTTTTGCAGACCTCTCCCTTAGCCACTTGGGTACCGCGCCTTCGATGGCCATCGTACGACGGTCGCTGCGGGGAAGATGGAGCGGGCGATGGGACTTGAACCCACGACCTTCTGCATGGCAAGCAGACGTTCTACCACTGAACTACGCCCGCGTCCGGACGTGCGCCCGGGGCGACCGTCCCGGAAAGCACTGCGATAAACTAGCAAAAACCCCCAAGCAAGTCAATGGGCTCCCTTGGAGGGGGAACCATTGGAGGGTTCCCCCTCCAACGCCATCGTCCTCTGGACGATGACTGCCTCCCCCTCATGGAAGCCTATTCCGTTTGCCTTCCATTTTATTGGCAGAGAAAGAATTCGGACCCAAACGGCTAATCCGGAATCCCTGTCGGATGCGTAATTTACTTGATTTGAACGAGGTCTCCCAGACGGAGCGCATCCGCGGCCGAAAGGACTTTGATGGTGGCCGTCGCCCAGCCGACATCGACGACGACGACATTGGCCGCGGCCCGGGCCGGCCGAACCCCCTCGGGCTTGGTGTAGGCCGTCAGCTGCTGCCCGACCTTCAACCCCTGATCGGCGCCGATGTCGATCAGGGCCCAGTCGCCGAGCCCGATCTGGTTGAGCTCGTTGCCGAAATTGATCAGACGGCCGGTCAGGACCTCGCCGCCCTGGAAGAGGGTTTCGAAGCCGAGGTTCTTGCCCATGATCGGGGCTTTGTCTTCGAAAGGCAGGAGCCCGTCGCCGACCCGGATGATGCCGCAGGCTTTCTCGATCTTGGCCAGGAACCGCTCTCCGTCGGTCCGGACGACGCGCAGCCGGCCGCGCCGGAATCCGATGGGCCCGGGGCCGGCCGGCTTTTTCGAGCCGGGCGGCAGGGCCTGCATCGCAACGACGGCGAAGACTTGGCCGGGGCGCACGACCTCGCCGGCCGCTCCCCGCACCCAGACCAGATCGCCGTCGCTGAGCAGAATCTTGCCGTCGGCCGAATCGGGCGCTGTCCCCCCGCCCGGGCGGGGATGAACCCCGACAGGGCCGACAGAAGGACGATGAGAGCCCACGAGCCCGTTTTCCTGGTCATGGCGCACCTCGCTTCCGTCATTCTAGCACAACGCCGGGCGGCGGCGCCACGCGGCTCGACGCTGCCCGGCGCGCCCCGACCGGCCCAAGCAATGCTTGACTTTCTCCATAATCAGCCTTACCATTTGAATACAAATCAGTTCCAGCAATAGGAAGGAGGGCGGCATGGGCAAAAAAGATTTTACGTCCAACATGGCGCACACGGCGGGGATCACCCATCTCCAGGCTCAAAAGGCCTATGCGGCCTTGCTCGGCGCGGTTAAGGAATCGCTCAAGACGGGCCGCAAAGTCAATCTCTCCGGCTTCGGCAGCTTCGAGATCAAGACCCGCGAAGCCCGCCAGGGGCGGAACCCTAAGACGGGCGACACAATCGCTATTCCGCGCAAGAAGAGAATCAAGTTCACGCCAAGTCGTCTCTTCAAGTCCCATCTCTGAGCCGGACGGGCCGAGCCGAGCGCCGCGGACGGGCAGTCCCGCGTGTCGCTGGGGTCTACGGCCTGGGGCTTAGGATAGACAAAGCGCGTTCCCTTCTTTAAAATAGAAAATTGCCATGCCCGCAAAAAAAACCATCGCCCTGCTTTTCGGAGGCCGTTCGGCCGAGCACGAAGTCTCCATTCTGTCGGCTTCGGCCGTCTACAACAATCTCGACAAGACCCGCTACGCCGTCGTCTGCCTGTACATCGGCAAAGACGGCCGCTGGAAGCAGGTCGCCTCGCCCCGCGTCCCGAAGCGGGAATTGCGCCGCGGCCCCTTCCAAGGCTTTCTGCCATGGCAGGCGCGGACGGCGGCGCCGGTGCGGGCCGACCTGTATTTCCTCGTCCTGCACGGCCCCTACGGCGAGGACGGCACGATCCAGGGCCTGCTCGAGCTGGCCGATGTCCCCTATGTCGGCCCCGGGGTCCTGGCCTCGGCGGCGGGCATGGACAAGGACGTGATGAAGATCCTGTTCCAAGCCCGCGGCTTGCGCGTCGCACCATGGATCATCGTCCACGATTTCGAGTGGGAGCGGGCCAAGGCCGCCCTCCTGCGCCGCGTCCGGGATTCCTTCACCCCGCCCTACTTCGTCAAGCCCGCCAATCTCGGCTCGAGTGTGGGCATCTCCAAGGTCAAAAGCCACGCCCGGGCGGCCGCGGCTCTCGACCTGGCCCTGCGCTATGACCGCAAGGTCCTGGTCGAGGAAGGCATCGACGGCCGGTAGATCGAGTGCGCCGTGCTGGGCAACGACGAGCCGGAAGCCTCGCTCCCAGGCGAGGTGATTCCCCACCATGAGTTTTACGACTACCGCGACAAGTACCTCGACAACAAGACGAAGTTCGGCATCCCGGCCGACCTCCCCACGGAGGTCGTCGCGGAGGTCCGGCGCCAGGCCGTGTCCGCCTTCCAGGCCTGCCAAGCCTCCGGAATGTCGCGGGTCGACTTCTTCCTGGAGCGGCGGACCGGCGATCTCTACATCAACGAGATCAACACAATCCCCGGCTTCACGGAGATCAGCATGTACCCGAAGCTATGGGGCGTGACGGGCCTTCCCTACGGCCGGCTTCTGGACCGCCTGATCGACCTGGGCTTCGAACGCCACCGCCGCAAGAAGCGCTGCACGGCCGGGATTCCGGAATGAGAATCCTCGGCCTGGACTACGGCGACCGGCACATCGGGCTGGCGCTTAGCGACCCCTTATTCATCACCGCCCAGCCGCTGGATACCATCCAGCTCGAGGGGAGCGATGCGGTCCGGAAGGCGGTCGTCCAGGCGCTCGTCCGCAAGCACGAGATCGGCCGCATCGTCGTCGGCCTGCCCCTCCGCATGGACGGCAGCGAGGGCTCGCGAGTGGAAAAAACCCGGGCCTTCGCGGTCTGGCTGGAGAGGGCCGCCGGCGTCCCGGTGGAGTTTTTCGACGAGCGCCTGACCACCCATCAGGCCCTCCGCTCAGTCCAGGAACAGAAGATCAAGATCAAAGACAGGCGCTCCGTGGTCAATCAGATCGCGGCCGTCATCATCCTGCAGGGCTACCTGGAGAGCCGGCGTCCCGATGAAAATCCTGTTTCGACCGATTAAATTCCTGCTCATCCTGGCCCAGGCCGGCCTGTTGGGATTCTGCGTCTGGATAGCCCTGGAGTCCTCTCTTCCGGCCGCGAAAGCCGGGCGCCCCGTCCTGATCGAGATCACCCGGGGGCAGGGGGCCTCCGCCATTGCCGCCAAGCTCAAAGCCGAAGGAGTCCTGGCCAAGACGACTCCCTTCCTCTGGCGATATCGGATGTTTTATTCCGGCAAGCCGCTTAAGGCCGGCGAATACAAGCTGGACGCCCCTTCGGCGCCTCGGGCCGTGATCGAAGCCCTGACCCAGGGCCGGATCTACCTCCACCCCGTGACCGTAGCCGAAGGGCTGACGGGCCGCGAGGCGTTTCCCCTCTTCACCGCCGCCGGCTTCGGCAGCGAAACCGAATTCGCCGCGGCCTTTCGAACGACCGCTTCGCTGGGCCTGCTCGATCCCCAGGCCGCCGATCTGGAAGGCTATCTTTTCCCCGAAACCTATCGCCTGCCGAAAGGGATGCCGGCCCCGGCCATCCTGGCCAAGATGACGGAGATGTTCAAAGAAGTCTTTACCGAGGCCTGGCGCCGGCGCGCATCCGAGCTCGGCCTGAGCGTCCGGGACGCCGTCATCCTGGCTTCGCTCATCGAGAAGGAGACCGGGAAGGCCGAGGAAAAGCCGTTGGTGTCGTCGGTCTTCCATAACCGGCTCCGCCTGGGCATGCGCCTCGACTGCGACCCGACCATCGTTTATGTCCTGAAGGCCGCGGGAACTTACAAGGGGCGGCTCTATTCGAAGGACCTCAAGCTCGATTCGCCGTACAACACATACCTCCACGCCGGCCTGCCGCCGGGGCCCATCTGCAACCCGGGCCGGGAATCGCTGCGGGCCGCCCTGCAGCCGGCGGCCACGGAATACCTTTTCTTCGTCTCCAGGAACGACGGCAGTCATCAATTCAGCCGGTCCCTGCGCGAACACAACGCAGCGGTGGATCTGTACCAGCGGTGAAGCCGGCGAAACCAGCCGCCATTGCCTTGCGGGGGGGTTTTTGCTATATTCCCCCTTTCTTTGAGGACGAACACGATCTCGCCAAGGCCGAATGTAACTATTCTTTACAAGATCATCGATCCCATCATGCTGAAAACAAACCAATTCTCCCGTCGAAAAATTGGCATAATCCTTGCTTATTTAATCGGCGAGAGTCGTTCCGCGCATCATAGAGGAGGATGCAAATTATGAAAAAAATCATCGTTCCGCTTCTTATGGCGGCAATCCTGACGGCCGCCGCCGCCGCTCCCGCCGCCCAGCAGGCGCCCGACGCCAAACAGAGCGCCAAGGTGTTCATCCCGAAGGAAGTCAAGGAGCCCATGGAGGCCGGCATGGCCGCCAAGACGGCCCGCCTGGACCTTCCCTTCGAGATCTTCCGGACCCAGTACCTCCCCGCTCAGCAGGCCTTCTACCAGGTCTTTTTCCTGAAGATCAAGAACGCCGACCTCGGGTTCGCCCCGGTCACGGCCCCGGCCGTGGTCGATCCGGCCGCCCCGATCGCGCCCGCCAAGGTCAAGGCCGTGGTCAACGTGTTCGTCCAGTTCCACCAGGCCGAGAACGGGGTTCCCGGCAAGCTGATCAAGGAGATCTATATCCCCGCCTCCTTCGAGGCCGACCAGGCCGGCTTCGATCCCGAGCAGGCCGATTGGTACACCGTCGGCTACCCGCTCATGCCGGGCGAATACCTGGCCACGATCGCCATCTGTTCCCAGGATCTATCGAAGATCGGCATCCAGTACAGCAGCGCCAATCTGCCCGATCCCAAGTCTTTCACCTCCAGCCTCGACACGACCCCGGTCTTCTTCATGAAGGAATACAAGCAGGTCCAGGCGCCCGAGCAAAAGCCCGAGATGCACAAGGGCTTCTTCGCCTACTCGGTCATCCAAGTGACGCCGAGCCTGGACAACGTCTTCACCGTCGGCCAGCCGCTCGATCTCTTCACCTATGTCTTCGGCTGCCAGCCCAAGTCGGGCTCGACCTACGACGTCGAGATCGTCTTCGAGGTCAACCAGGGCGACAAGCCGGCCATTAAGTTCGCCCCGGGCAACTTCGACTCGCCGCTCATCAGCCTGCCGCTGACCCTCAAGCAGACCCTCCAGATCAAGCAGGGCGACCAGGTCCGCAGCGAAACCCGCGACCTGCCCGCCGGAAGCTACACCTTTGTCATGAAGATCAAAGACAAGGTCTCCGGCAACGTCGGGGAGAAGAAGATCGACTTCA
>JAPKZJ010000124.1 GCA_026393855.1 Candidatus Aminicenantes bacterium | reverse complement strand
AAGATAATACGCATTAACCGACTTGTCAAGCCCTCGGAATGGGAATTGCATATAATAGGGGCGAAGGCCATGGAACTCGTTAAGATCGACGACAACACCTGGGAGATCCCCCGCCAAGGTGCGATGCATGTCCCGGCCCGGATCTACGCTTCGGAAGCCCTTCTGGCGCTCGTCAGGCGCGATAAAACCTTGGACCAGGCTCGCAACGCCGCTTGCCTGCCCGGTATTGTCCGCATGTCGTATGTCATGCCCGACGCCCATCAAGGCTACGGATTCCCGATCGGCGGCGTGGCCGCATTCGATTTGGACGAAGGCATAATCTCGCCCGGCGGCGTCGGCTACGACATCAACTGCGGCGTCCGCCTTCTGCGCACGGATTTTCGCGAGGAGGACGTCACGGCCCGCCGCAAGGAGCTGCTCGCGGCGATCGTCCGCGAAGTCCCGGCCGGCGTCGGCAAAGGCGGTGTCACCAAGCTCTCGCTCGGCGTCCTCAAGGAGATTCTCGTCAAGGGCGCGGAGTGGGCCGTTGCCGAGGGATACGGATGGCCCGGCGACCTCGCGACGACCGAGGAGGGCGGCCGGATGCGCGAGGCGGACGCCGCCGCCGTTTCGGCCCGGGCTCTCGAGCGGGGCATCCCCCAGCTCGGCACCCTCGGTTCCGGCAATCATTTTCTCGAGTTCCAGAAAGTCGACCGCATCGTCGATCCCGTCGTCGCCGCCGCTTTCGGAATCGGCTCCGTGGGCCAGATCCTGGTGATGATCCATTGCGGCAGCCGCGGGCTGGGCCATCAGGTGGCGACCGACTACATCGAAAAGATGGAGAACGAGTTTGGCGTCGAAGGCTTGCCCGACCGCGAGCTCGTCCACGCCCCCCTCCGCTCGGATCTGGGTCGGGAGTATTATCGCGGCATGTGCGCGGCCGTGAACTACGCCTTCGCCAACCGGCAGATGATCGCCCATTGGGTCCGCGAAGTCTTCCGGAAAGTAATAGGGACGTCGGACGGGATGCGGCAGATCTACGATGTCTGCCACAACGTGGCCAAGATGGAGACTCATATGGTAGACGGCTGCGAGACCCGGTTGTGCGTCCACCGCAAGGGCGCGACGCGCAGCTTCGGGCCGTCCCGGCGCGAGATTCCCGCCGCCTACAAGTCCGTCGGCCAGCCGGTCATCATCCCGGGCAGCATGGGCACCGCGTCCTACATCCTGGCCGGCACCGACGCCGCCGAAGCCCTAAGCTTCGGCTCGACCGCCCACGGCGCCGGGCGGGTTATGTCGCGCCAGGAAGCCCTGCGCCGCTTCCGGGGCGAAAAGATCCGCGACGACCTGGCCGGCCGCGGCATCGAGCTGCAGGCGGCCGGCTGGAAGGGTGTGGCGGAAGAGGCGAGCGAGGCCTACAAAGATGTGGACGAGGTGGTGCGCGTTTCGGACGCGGCCGGCCTGGGCCGCATCGTGGCCAGGGTCGTCCCGATCGGCGTCATGAAAGGGTAGGCCGCCGACGGGCCGCTTCGGGAGGCAAACCATGGATGGCCGCAAACGAGCCGATATCAAACCCGGTGCGCGCGTCCGCGTCGTCAAGAAAGAAGATCAAGGGTCCGGAAAGCTGACCGAGGGAATCGTCCGGGACATCCTGACTTCCTCTCCGGATCACTCGCGCGGGATCAAAGTTCGTCTGACCAACGGGATTGTCGGCCGGGTCAAAGAGATCCTCTGAACCGGCGTCAGATCGTCGCGTCCTTGATCTTGAGCTTGGTCAGATCCATCTTGCCGATGCCGTGGGCCGCCGCCTTCTTCAGCATGGCGATGTCGGCGGCCGACCTGCCCAGCAGGCCTGCGCAATAGGCATCGACGGCCACCGGGTCGTTTCCGACCACCACCCGGCCTGGTTTCAGAAGCGTGCCGGGGCCCGCCGGTCCGTTGTCGCCCAGAACGACCGTGGCGTCGACGATGCAGAGCGTCGGCTTGCGGACCAGGCCCAGGTCGGCGATACATTGGGACAGGAAGTCGACGTCGCCGTATTCGCCCTTGGCCCCCGAGCCGGCGTGGAAGAAATGGTTGGTTTCGTCGGCACAGGCGCCCATCATGTTCTTCAGACAGCCGCTGTAGCGGGTGCCGGCGTGGTCCTTGGCGATCGGCAGGTCAATGAATGCGTCAACCTCCAACAGGTCGCGCGAGACTTTGGCTTTCTTGAGCGCCGCGCCGCCCTTGACGTCGATCTCCGGCTTGTTCGCCGTCGCCGGCTTGACGGACTTGACGACGTCGGCCATGGATGCCGAGCGGCTGCTGCGTCCCCAGAACTCGGGGGGCGGATCCTGCAGGAAGACGATGTCTTTGAAGCCGGCCTTGAGACAGCTCTCGACGGCCGCCAGGACGACGTCCGTGCTGGTGTGGCTGCCGGGCCTCTTCCACCAGGCGGGCGCGTTGACCAGGATGCCGATGCGGCCGGTCTTGCCGAGGTATCGCCCGACGCCGCCGGCCAGCTCGATGGCCTTGCTGGCCGCCGCGTAGGCGTCCCCTCCCTTGACCGAGGTGATATCGGGCAGGACTTCGGGGGCGGCGAACAGGCGCGATGCGGCCTGCGGCGCCAAAGCGGCTGCGCCGAACATGGTTAGGCTTCGCTTGACGAATTCACGGCGGGGGATGCGGGTGGATGACATTAAGTTACTCCTAGGCTGGATCGGTCGCTCTCTAGAAATACGACCGTCGGGGCTAAAAAGCAACGGCCAAATTCCCAGACATATACTTAATTCCCGAGGAATCAAATAAGTCGACCTCCCTTGGAAATACGCCGTTTTCCCGGGTAGGCATCGAATTAAGTATGTGTCTGGGAATTAATTGGCTTGCGGCGGACGACGAGTGGCCTCCGCTCGTCCAGCAGGGCCCGCAGGAGCATCGCCCCCAGAATGATCATCGGGATGCCCGAGACGCTGCCGGCGAAGCCGCCAAAATACCGCCCGGTCGCTGCCAGGGCGATATTGTGGCCGAGGCCGTTCAGAGTCATCAGGCCCGCATAGAACATGCCCAGGGTATAGGCTGGGCGCTTTTTCAACAGAATGAACAGGAAGATCGTCATCGGCGCCGCGAGGAAAACCCAATTGAGGGCCAGGAACCAGCCCAACCCGAAGACGCGCTCGATGGGCTGGAACCGTCCCCAGACCTCTTCGAAGACATGGGCGGCGTGGACGGCGAGGAGCGCAAGGAAGAGAAACGGCACGGCGGATTTTTTCATGGCGGATACCCTATTTTTCCACAACCAGCCGGATGGCGTTCCAGGCGCCGCCCGATTCGAGGCCCGAGCGGCGGCGCAGGGCGATGAGATTCTGAACATTGCTGCGCAGATAACCGGTCACGTCCACGAGCAGGGGCTTGCCGTTCGCGGCGGAAACCACGCGATCAGACGGGATCGGGCGCCCGTCGATCCAGATCCAGACGTCCTCGTT
Source organism: Candidatus Aminicenantes bacterium (assembly GCA_026393855.1). Taxonomy (NCBI): domain Bacteria; phylum Candidatus Aminicenantota; species Candidatus Aminicenantota bacterium. The sequence goes on along the minus strand of JAPKZJ010000124.1, from coordinate 7,912 downwards.
CTTGGACTCGAACAAGAGATAGACCTTCTTGCCCCACGGCAGGGGCGGGATGTCGAAGCGCTGGCGGTACCACGAGGCGCACTCGTACTTGTAGCCCTCGACCTCCCAATGCTCGATCCCGGTCAGCAGGGACGACCAGCCCTGGGCGTCGTTGAAATCGAAGGCGTACCATTTCTCGTCGAAGCCGACGCTGCGCGGGTCGGGCCGCCAGCGGAACCGGCGGGGGAGATCGGCCAGCCATTTGAGATGGGTTCCGATGAGCGAAGAAGGATCCTCGCCCGCGTAGCCCCGCAGGACTAGCGGCGCCAGCGCTCCCGGCGGCGGATTGGCCGGGATCGAAGCCGGCTGGACGGGGTGGGGCCGGCGGGCCTCGGTCAAGGCCCGCTCGTAGGGCCAGGGGATGTTGGCGCCGGTGAAGAAGCTACCCCGCTCGAACCAGACCCAGACATAGCGGTCGCTGTGGGCCAAAGCTTGGTGGAGCGAGTATTCGAACTCCTCGGGCGTAAAATAGTTCTTGCTGAAATCGGCCGGGTTCCAGCCCATAGCCGTGCCGTGACAGTCGAGCCACAGGCCGAACCCCGCCTGGTGTTGGCGTTCGAATATCGCCGGGGCGGGGCTTGTCGCTTTCATCTTGTTCTTCATCAGATCGCGGGCCGCGGCGAAGAACGGCTCGGTCTTGAGGCCGTAGGAGGTCTCGTAGCCGTCGATGATCCGCGCCTCGGGCCGGGCTTCGTCCAACATCCCATCGATAAAATCCGGGACGAAGGCGTAGGCGCCGAAACGGGACCGGTCCGGCCCGTTGGCCGAGTAGCCCATGAACCACAGCATGTGGATATCCGGGAAGACCTCATTGACGGCCCGCATGACCTCGGCTCCCCGCTTGCGGGCTTGGGCGGCGTATTCGGCCTTGGACTTCGTCGCCGAATACTTGACCCGGGTCCAGGCGAACGGGCCGACCGGCGTCTCGTACTGCTCGGTGTCGACGAACAGCCCGCGATAGCCGCCCTCTTTGGCGATGAGGGCGGCCGTCCGCCAGTTGGCGATCATGACCGCCGGGTCGTCGAAGAAATCGACCGGGACGACCCCGGGGGCGGAGGCGATCCAGGCCCACAGGAAATTGTCCTTGAAACGCTTGAACGGGGTGGCCTTGAGATCGGCCACGGCTTCGGCGTAATCCTCGTAGCGGAGGGGCACGGGGTCCATGACCCGGAGGTTCACCGGCTCGATCTTGCCGTCGACCCGGCGATAGACGTTGATGCAGATGCCGTCGAAGGCGACGCGCTCCATCTCGGCGACGTGGGCCCGGACGTAATCGGCGCTGCGGATATCCGCCCCGCCCGAGATGATCTTCTTTTCGGGGCCGATCGTCGTCAGGCCTTGCGCGCCGGGGGCGGCGGCCGCGACCCTCCCAAAGAACGCTGCCGAGAGGAGGAGGAAAGGCAAAACCCGGATAACGCGGGGGAATCGGCGGCGTCGATACGTTCGCGGCGCTCGAACCCCGATTTTTAAATCGGGGGATGAAGCGCCGCTCAGTATTAACCCTGTTAATACCCCGGGCTTTAGCCCGGGGTATCGAGCGGGTTTATTCATGCGGGCTCTCCCGAGAGGCGCGATGGGGGTATTGTATCGACTTGGGTGCCGGAGGGGAAGTCATGAAGATTGTCTCTTGTCATCGCGAGCGCAGCGTGGCGATCTCCTCCTCAGAAGAGATCCCCACGCCGTCGTCGCAGACGATGGCTCGGGACGACAGGAAAACCAATGTTGCCCTCGCTTGGCGAGTGCTCGGGACGACAGAGGAAAAAGTGCTTGCAACAATGTGGTTGTTCTTGTCGTCCCGAGGAGCGCCCACGGCGCGACGTGGGGACCTGATCGAGATCCCCACGCCCTCGCCGAAGGCGATGGCTCGGGATGACAAGGAAGATACGCCCTGCCCCCCGGCTTGGCCCGGCCGGGCGGGACTGCTACAATAACGGCAAGACAACAACTGAAAAGGAGGCTTCCATGCTGAACATGATTGATCTCGTGGGGACGTCGCCGGATGGGTTCTCCGAGGCCGTCCAGACCGCCCTGGCCGGGGTCGCCAAGCGGGGGCAGAAAGCCCACTTCTTCCAGGTCGTGGAACAGCGCGGCTCCGTCCGCGAGGGCCGGATCGTGGAATTCCAGGTCATCGTACGGGTGGCCGTCGAGGGATGAACGTCGTTCTGGCCGGGTACAACGTCGATCGCGAGGCACTGGACGAGCTTCGGCTCTCGGCGCCGCCGCGGCTCGACTTGACGCCCGAAACCCTGTCCGCCGCCTACGCCCGCATCTCGCGCGACGCCCGTCCCGTGGACGAGCTGCGGCGGTCCGCCCGCGGCGAGGTCGAAAAGGCCCGCCGATCCAACCAGGCCATCATCTTCAAAATGGGCCACCACTCTGTGGCCGAGCACGCCGTCTTCAACTTCGACCTGATGGGCCTAAGCCGGCTGGCCATCGAGGCCGTCGAGCGGTTCCGCTTGGCTTCGTTCACCGAGAAGTCCCAGCGCTACATCACCCTCGGGGAAGACTTCGTCGTTCCGGAGGAGATCGTCGCCGCCGGGATGAAACAGGCCTTTCTGGGCGCCGTCAAAGCCCAAAACGCCTTCTACCATCGACTGTATCGGGCCTTGCGTCCGCGCGTCTTTGCCCGCCATCCGGAAGCGGCCAAGGACCCAAAAATGAACAGCTTGCTCGAGGGCTGGGCCAAGGAAGATGCGCGGTATATCGTCAGCCTGGCCACCGAAGGCCAGCTCGGCATGACCGTCAACGCCCGAAACCTGGAGCTCATGATCCGCCGCTTCGCCGCCCACCCGCTGGCCGAGGTGCGCGAGCTCAACCGGCGCCTCCACGATTTGGCCACGCAGGCGGCGCCGTCGATCGTCTTGTTTACGGCGGCGACGTCTTTCGACGCCGAGACATACGGCGCGCTGGCCAAGGCGGCAGGCAAAGCCCGGCCGGCCGGTAAGGGAATCTTCGCGGCGGGGACGGCCGTGCCGGTCCGGCTGACGACAGCCACCGCCGACGGCGACGACCGCATTCTGGCCGCGCTCCTCCATACCGTTTCGGGCCGGCCGTTGAGCGAATGCCTGACTACGGCCCGCAAGCTCCCGGCCCGGCGCAAGCGGGCTTTGTTCCTAACGGTGTTCGAGCGGATGGAGTTTTACGATTTCCCGCCGCGCGAGTTCGAGCACGCCGATCTGACCTTTGAGCTTGTCTTGTCCGCCTCCGCCTTCGCCCAGCTTAAGCGCCACCGGATGGCCACGTTGACCGTGCAGGACTACGATCCGTCCCTGGGGCTGACCGTGCCGCCCTCGATCGAGGAGGCCGGAGCGGCGGAGGATTTTCGGGCCATGGCAGCCAAGACCGAAGAGGCCCACGACAAATTAAAGAGGGAATGCGGCGGAGCGGCCGCGTATGTACTGACCAACGCCCATCGCCGGCGAGCCCTCCTCAAGCTCAACCTGCGCGAGCTCTATCACATCTCGCGCCTGCGCGAGGACGGCGCGGCGCAATGGGATATCCGGGAGATCGCGGCCGCCATGAGCCGGGCCGCGCGGACGGCTTTCCCGCTGGCTGCGATGATGCTGGGCGGCAAGGATGCTTATCCGGCGCTCTACGAAAAGGCCTTCGGCCACTTGCCCAAGCAGATGCCCCCCGCCAAAGAATAAGCCCATCGCCCAATTCCGGGGAGGGCCGTTCGGGATGCCGACCCGGCGGCTTCGGGCTCTTCTCGCCTTTTCCCACAGCTTTCTTCGGCGCCTCGGAACTCCGCATTCGAAATTTCCCGGTCTTGTTGGCCACCCACTCCGTTTCGATTCCGTTGGATGGTCGCGTGCTCAAACAGCCCTCGGCGCCTGGCCAGAGCCAGGTTCCCTCAGAGAGTTGTGGAAAAAGGCGCCGCCCTTGCGATTTCGCCATTGGCCGGCACCCCGAACCGCCTGGGTCTCCCCGGAATTGGGCGAAGATCCAAAGAATAGGGGGCGTGCCTGGAAATGTGTTATAAATGAGCCGTTAGGAGTGCCTTTCTGTGAGCTTATCGATCTACGACGAACTGAAAGAGCGCGGGTTCATCGCCCAGGTTTCGGACGAGGGGGCGGTGCGCCGCAAGCTCGATCAAGAGCAGACCACGTTCTACATCGGGTTCGACAGCACGGCCGCGAGCCTTCACGCCGGCAGCCTGGTCCCGATCATGGCCATGGTCCATCTGCGCCGGGCCGGCCACCGGGCCATCGCCCTGACCGGCGGCGGCACGACCATGGTCGGCGATCCCAGCGGCAAATCCGAGATGCGCCAAATGCTGGACGAGTCCGCCATCCGCGGCTACGGGCAGGCCATCCGGGCCCAGCTCGACCGTTACCTCCATTTCGACCGGCCGGGTGCTTTGTCGCTCGACAACGCCGAATGGCTGCGGCCGCTGAATTACATCGAGTTTCTGCGCGACATCGGCCGCCATTTCAGCGTCAACCGGATGCTGGCCGCCGAGGCCTACAAGCTGCGGCTGGAAAAGGGCCTGTCGTTTATCGAATTCAACTATCAGCTCCTCCAGGCTTACGACTTCCTCGTCCTCTACCGGACCCATAAATGTACCATGCAGATGGGCGGCGACGACCAGTGGGGCAACATATTGGCCGGCGTCGATCTTGTCCGCCGGGTCGAGAGCGCCACGGTCGAGGGGCTGACCTTCCCCCTGCTCACGACGGCCACCGGGGCCAAGATGGGCAAGACCGCCCAGGGCGCGGTCTGGCTGGACGCGGCCCTCTTCAGCCCCTATCAGTATTTCCAGTACTGGGTCGATTGCGACGACCGCGACGTGGGCCGGTTCCTGCGGCTCTACACGATGCTGCCGCTCGATGAGATCCGGCGCTTGGACGGGCTTCGCGACCGGGAGATCAACGCGGCCAAGCGAATTCTAGCCTTCGAGGCTACCCGGCTGACCCACGGCGATGCGGCGGCCACGGAGGCCCGGGGCGCGGCGACGGCAGCGTTCGGCGGTGCGGGGGAGAAGGACATCGAATCTCTCCCGACGACGGCCGTGCCGAAAGCCCGGCTGGACGCCGGAATCGCGATCGCCGAGCTCTTCACCGAGGTCGGCTTGACGCCCTCGCGCGGCGAGGCCAAGCGGCTCATCCAGCAGGGCGGGCTCCACGTCAACGACGAGCGGATCGACTCGCTCAGCCGCATGGTGACGAGCCAAGACCTCGGGCCCGACGGCATCCTGCTCAAGGCCGGCAAGAAGAAGATCCACCGCATCGTTCCGGCATGACCGCCCCCAACGCATTCATCGGCCGCGCCAAAAAGCCCACCGAACGCGAATTGTCGGCCGTCCTCGGCCCGGCCCAAGCGCTTTGGGACGAGCTTTTAGCGGCGATGGCCGCGGAATTCGGGCTCAAGGCGCGGGAATGGTCCTCGTATTCCATAAAGGCCGGCTGGTCCCTGCGGCTCAAGCAGGGCGAGCGGAATATTCTGTATCTGATCCCCTCGGCCGGGGAGTTCTCCGTCTCGCTTGTCCTGGGCGATAAGGCCGTCGCCGCGGCGAAAAAAGCCGGCCTGCCTGCGGCGATTCTCGAATTGATCGCCGGCGCCCGCCGCTATGCCGAGGGGACGGGGATCCGATTCGAGATGAAAAGCCCCGACGATATCGCCGTCGTCAAGGCGTTGACCGCGCTCAAGCTGGGTTGAGCCGCGGGCCTATGTCGGGGAAAACCCCGATTCATACGTTCGCGGCGCTGAAACCCCGATTTTCAGATCGGGGTATCGAGCGGGTTTATTGCGGCTTAACGAAGATCTGGGTGGCGTAGAATGATCCGCCCGAGTCGGGCTTGGCGACGCCCACGCCGGTCAACGTGTACTCCCCTACGAGATGTTGCTGATGGTCGGGGCTGGCGATCCAGGCGTTCACGGCATCGGCGGCGCTGCCCGATGTGGCCACGACCTCGGCGATGGATTGCCAGGGCAGGACTTGGCCAAGGCGGGCCCATCGGTCGCTGTAGCCGTCGTGGCCGAAGGGGACCGTGCCGGCGGCCATGTCCCGGCTGTGCTCGCGGGCCGCGTCGGCGATCGCGTCATTCCACACCATGTCGCTAAGCCCTTGGCCTCGGCGGTAGTCGTTGACGAGCTTGAAGATCTCTTTCTCGATCTCGGCGGGGGTGCCTCCACCGGTAGGCCCGAAGAGCGTCGCGCAACCGGCCAAGGCCAGAATCAGCGACAAGACGACGACCAAAAGAAGAGCCCAAGCGTGTTTGAACATCGGGGGTTGCCTTCATCATGGACCGATTCAAGACCGGCGTCAAGCCGCAAACGGCGGCGCTTTCGGGCGTTTGACTTGCGGCGCCAGGCTGAATACGATTGGCCTCTCGGCCCGGCCCGAACGGCCGCAGCATCTGGAGAGGGAGGGGTTCCATGAGAAAAATTTCTATCGGGCTCATCGCCGTGTCCGTCGCCGCGCTCCTTGCCTCGCCCGTGGTTTCCGCCGTGCCCGTCCAGTTCGGGGCCCAAGCCGCCGCAACGCCGGCCGCCGATGAGGTCACCTACAGGATGCCTGCGGGCTGGGTGGCCCAGGCCCTGCGGGGCGGCCCCGATCTCAAGGCTCACTATGTCTACATGAGCGGCGGCCGGCCGTACGGCGAGATGTTTCTTACCCAAAATCCGGCTCCGGCGGGCCAGACGCTCGCGGCGGCCGGCCGTACGGCGAGATGTTTCTTACCCAAAATCCGGCTCCGGCGGGCCAGACGCTCGACCAGGTGTTCGAGGACGCCCTCGGCCGTGCCCGGCCCCAGATGCCCTATTACCAGGCCCGATCGACCCAGAAGGTGACAATCGCCGGCGTCCCGGCCGTCGTCCATGAATTCTCTTACCAGCCTAATGCGGTCGGCGTGTCGTTCATCGGCCGTTCGTATACGTTCGTCTCTGGCGCCACGGTCTTTACCTTCTTCTTCCAGGCCTTGAATGAGTACGCTGCAGCGCTGGCGGGGGAATGCACCAAGGTCATGTCCACCTTGAAACCGGTGTCGAGGCCGGCTCCGCAACCGGCCGCCGACCAGGCTGCTAACGCGCCTATCCAAAACCCTGCCGCTCGGCCCGACGGCGGCCTGGCGGCCGAGGACATGGGCCTGGTCTATAGCCTTCCGGCCGGGTGGAAGCGGGACGACGATCCGGCCGGGTCCAAATACCGCTATTTCGACACCGACGGCGCCCCGCTGGGCTCTCTGCTCATATTCAAGCCGATGAATTCGCAACGGCTGATGGACTTGTTCGGGGGGACCGAAGATGACATCCTCGACGCTGCCTTGTCCGAAAGAGTCGACCGGGAACTCAAAGGCTACGAGCGCTATCAGCCGGCCGCGACAACCAAGCGCAAGATCGCCGGGTACAACGGGCTGGTGCACGATTTCACGTTTTTGAACCAAGGGCAGCCGGTCTTCAGCCGCTGGGTCATCTTCGGCGTTCCGGGCAAGGCCGCCGATCCAACCGTGAAGGTCGCGCCGACCGTCCAGCAGTTCGCATTCACGGTCATCGGAGTGGACCGCGTCGCGGAGTTCAAACGGCAGTGGGACGGCATCCTCGATTCGATGCGGGTTAAGGGGGCTCCGGTCCCGCCCCCGCCGCCGGCCAAGAACGAAGCCCACATGCCGCCCGTCCCTCCGGTCAAGCCCGAGCTTAAAACGGAGGGCGGGCTGCCCGACCTGCAGGCCGACGAGCCGGGCCCCGGCCTTTACGCTGAGCCGTTCGGCCGGTATCAGGTGGCTCTGCCCGGGGGCGCCGTCCAGGTTAAAATCGAGGAGAACGCCGCCTATTATAAAATGCCGGCGCCCAAGACGGGCTTCATCATCCACAGCTACCGCCAGGACGAGATCGGGCCGCGGCTGGCCGCCCGCTTCGCCGAGGGCCGCAAGCT